>JBIKLM010000192.1:0-7926 GCA_044359835.1 Planctomycetota bacterium | reverse complement strand
AGCTTCTTGACCACCGCGCTGTTGGCCGAGGGCGAGAAACCGTGGCCGCCGTACTGCTTGGGGATGATCAGGCCGAAGAAGCGCTGCTCCTTGAGGAAGCGCCAGACCTCCGGCGGCAGATCGCGGTCCTGGAAGACCTGCCAGTCGTCGGTCAAGCGGCAGGCCTCGGCCACCGGCCCCTCGAGGAAGGCGCGTTCTTCCGGGTTCAGGTCCGGATAGTCCTCGGCCGAGAGGCGGTCGAAATCGGGCTTGCCGGAGAACAGCTCGGCGTCGGCCCAGACCGTGCCTGCTTCGAGCGCTTCGCGCTCGGTCTGGCTGATCGCCGGCAGGAACTGCAGCAGCTTCATCAGCGCCATCACCGGGCGCGTGACCAGCGCTCGGCGCAGGGGCTCGAGCGAGAACACGACCGCGGCCAAGGCCGCGAGCAGCAGCAGCCAGAGGGGCGCCGAGACCAGCACCAGGGCGAGCAGCGCCGCGGCCCACCAGGCCCACAAGGGCGCCGAGAAGAAGCCCAGGGCCAGCACGGCCAAGCCCAGGACGCTCAGCGTCCAAAAGGGGTGGTTCCAGAGCAGGGCCAGTTCGCGCAGGTACGAGAGCATGAAAGGTGGGGGATGGCGCCGGAGGCCATCTTGCAGCCCCCGCTGCACGGCCCATCGGTCGGCCCGGCTCTGGGACTAGAGCGGTCCCGGCCTCGGACTCCGCGGCCAGCCGGAGGCCAGGCCGGGCCGAAGGTCCCGCCGCCCCGGACCCTGGAACCAATCGCCGGTCCGGTCGGGCCGGCGCCTGGACGCAGGCACCCGCATCTGAGGCAGAGCCCGCGAGCGGCAACCCCAGCCCGCTGGCGTCCGGGGCCCCAACCGGGCCGCAGGCCAGGCCTCCAGACCCAGCCCCAGAGGGAAGGCAGCGCCTCAGGCCCCCGGCGCGCCCGCCGGTGCGCCAGGGGCCGGGCAGGATCCCGGCCGTGTCCCGGGCCCCGCTGCGACCCAGGACCCCCCTGCGGGGCCGCCGGCCAGCGCGCAGGCCTCAGGTGGCCGCGAAGCGCAGCGCGTCCGCCGGCCAGCTCGAGCCTTCCGCCAGCGCCCCGACGGCCGTCTCCGGATCGGCCACCCGGCGCCACATGGCCAGGTGCTCGCGGGCCATGAAGCGCTCTTCGACGCAGCGCACCAGCAAGGCCTCCAGCTGCGTGTAGAAGCCGCGCGTGTCGACCAGCAGGATCGGGATGGGGAGCAGCCCCAGGCGCTTGAGGGTCAGGGCTTCGAACAGCTCTTCGAGGGTGCCCGAGCCGCCGGGCAAGGCGACCACCGCGTCGGCGCGCTCGAGCATGCGGTGCTTGCGGGTGCGCATGTCGTCGACCAATTCGAGCCCGGACAGGCCCCGATGGCCCCATTCGATCTCGTTCATGAAATGCGGCAGCACGCCGTGCACCTGGCCGCCGGCCGACAGGGCGCCATCCGCCAGGGCGCCCATGGAACCGCGGGCGCCGCCGCCGTAGACGATCTGGTGACCGGCCTGCGCCAGCCGCACGCCCAGCTCGCGGGCCACGGCGTGGTACTCGGGATCGCAGGAGTTGCTCGACGCGCAGTAGACGCAGATCCGCATGGCCGGGAGGATAGCGGCCCGCCCGCCGTCCGGCCCCGCCCCGTGCCCGCTGCCCCCTCGCCCCGCACCGATCGACTGCGGCTCCTGATCACCGGGGGCGCGGGCTTCATCGGCTCCCATCTGGCCGAAGCCTGGCTCGCGGCCGGGGGCGCCGTGCGCGTGCTGGACGATCTCTCCACGGGCCGCCTGGCCAATCTGGAAGCCTGCCGCGGGCACTCCGGATTCGAATTCCGCCAGGGCAGCGTGCTCGACCGCGCCGAGCTCTGCGCCGCGCTCCAAGGGGTCGATCTGGTGGCCCACCTGGCGTCCCTCGTCGGCGTCGAGCGCGTCCTGGCCGAGCCCGCGCGCACCGTGGCCGTCGGGGCCGGTTCGGGCCGGCGTTTGGCGTCCCTGTGCCGCGAGCGCCGCCTGCCGCTCCTGTGCGTCTCGTCCTCCGAGGTCTATGGCCCCTGGGCCCTGCCGCCGCTGCGCGAGCCGGAGTGCGAGCGGCAGTCCCCGGCGGACCTGCGCGCCTGGGGCCCGCGCGGCCGCTATGCGCGCGCCAAGCGCGTCGCCGAGCGCGCCGCCCTGGGCCCCGGGGGACCCTCGCGCGCCGCGGTCGTGCGCCTGTTCAACGTCTCGGGACCGCGCCAAGGGCTGGACTCGGGGATGTTGCTGCCCCGCCTGGTCTCGGCGGCGCTGACCGGAGCGCCTTTGGAGCTGTTCGGCGACGGCTTGCAGACGCGCAGTTTTTGCCACGTGCTCGACGCCGCCGAGGGGCTGCTGCGCTTGGCCCGGGGGCTGTGCAGCCAGGACGGCTGGCCCCATCGGCTCTACAACCTGGGCTCCGACCGGGAGCGCAGCCTGCTGGAGGTCGCCGGACGGGTGCGCGCGCTGCTGGCGCCGGCGGCGGAGATCCGGGTCCTCGGGGGTCGGGGTGCGCCCGGCCGCAGCGGCCTGGATCCCCGCCGGCGGGCGCCCTGCCTGAAGCGCCTGGAGGCCGATCTGGGCTGGCGCCCGACGCGGGGGTTGGACCCGCTGATCCTCGACCTCGCTGGCTGGTTCCGGACAAGCCTCGAGAGCCCGCGCTCCGCGGCGATCTCGGGGCCGCCCCAGACCCAGGCGCTCGGGCCCGCCTAGGGGGCCGGGCCCACCCCCCGCGGGGGAGGTCGTCCCCAGGCCCCGGGCTTCGAATCGGACCGACCGCAGGGGGAAAACCCGCCGGGCTCGGGCTCAGGTTTCCGATCGCGGAGCCCGATCTCTTTGCCTGTGGAGAGCCCCGACCGCCTGCATTCGGCCGATCGAGGCGATTCCATGGACCGGGAGCATTTCGGGCGGCTGGCCCTGGAGGTCCGCCGCCTGCTGTTCTCCGACCTCTCGAGCCGCAAGGAGATCGCCGACGCGATCCGCAGGCTGCCCGGATTCGCAGCCTTCCTGTTCGACCAGGTGCGTGGCCAGGCTCTGCCCGTGGGCAGCCTCGAGAACCAGGATTTCGAGGATCTGGACCTGCCCCAGGGCTCGCCGGAGTGGATCCTGTGGCGGTTTGGGGCCCGGGTGGTGGAAAGCTGTCTGTTCGACTACCTGCGCGGGCGGCCCTGGGCGGTGCGGCGGCCGGGGAGCTGAGCGGGGCACGGGGCTGAGCGGGGCCCGGGGCCCGGCGTGCGCCCAGGGGCAGCTTCGGGGGGGGGGGCCGCGGCGGCTGGGACGGGCGGCCTCCGGCACAATTCAGCCACGGCTCAATCGCCGTTGCGGGCCTCTCGAGGCCGGTCCGGCGGCGCCGCGCCGCTGAATTCAAGCTCCCTAGGAAGCCGGAAAGCTTCCGTGGCGGGTAGGTTTGTGCACGGTGGAACCCGGCCGCCCCGGTGGCCGTCCGCCAGGTTCGCGTTCCCTGTGAGCAGGGCCCCCCAGCGCCGAATCCTGTCCTCCGACTCCTCGAGCACCCACCGCCAATGCAGCGTCTCTCTCTCCTGACCGCGGGCGCCCTCGCCCTGATCGGGACCCAGCTGGCCCCGACCGCGACGGCCCAAGCGATCGACACCGTCCGCATCGTCGGCGGCATGTCGGCACCCCTGTACGTGACCGGGGCCCCCGGCGAATCCCGGCTGTTCGTGCTGGAGCAGAACACCGCCCGGATCCAGATCCTCGACAGCGGCGTCATCACGGGCACCTTCCTGGATGTCAACCCGCTGGCCAGCTCCGGCGGCGAGCGTGGCCTGCTGGGCCTCGCTTTCCACCCGGAATACGCCACCAACGGCTACTTTTTCATCAACTACACCAACAACGCCGGGGCCACGGTGGTGGCGCGCTACAAGCGCCAGAACGCCAACCAAGCCGACCCGGCCTCCGCGCAGATACTGCTGACCATCGCGCAGCCCTTCGCCAACCACAACGGCGGCTGCCTGCAGTTCGGACCCGATGGCTACCTGTACATCGGCATGGGCGACGGCGGCAGCGCCAACGACCCGAGCTGCTTCGCGCAGAACAACAACTCGCTGCTCGGCAAGATGCTGCGCATCGACATCGACACGATCGACGCGACCGGGACCTATGGGATCCCGGCCACGAACCCCTTCGTCGGCGTGCCCGGGTTCCGGCCCGAGATCTTCATGACCGGTCTGCGCAACCCCTGGCGCTTCAGCTTCGACCGCAAGACCGGCGAGATGTGGATCGGCGACGTGGGCCAGAACGCCTGGGAGGAGATCGACCTGCTGCCCAACGGCGTCGGCGGCCAGAACCTGGGCTGGCGCATTTTCGAGGGCAACAACTGCAACGGCCAGGGCTCCTGCCCAGCCACCGTGCCCAGCTGCGCCACGCCGGGCGGCTACACCTTCCCGGTCTTCGTCTATAGCCACGCCAGCAGCAATTGCTCGGTCACCGGCGGCTATCGCTATCGCGGCTCCGCGATCCCGGCCATCGAGGGCCTGTACTTCTTCGGCGACTATTGCACCGGGCGCACCTGGACGATCGAGTGGAACGGCGTCAGCGCGATCAACTTCACCAACCAGACCACCAACCTGGCTCCGGTCGGTTTCACGCTGAACAACATCACCTCCTACGGTCAGGACAACGACGGCGAGCTCTACATCGTCGACCCGACCGGCGGTGAGATCTTCAAGATCGTTCCGACCGGCCCGGCCGCTCCGGCTCCGTCCCTCTCGGCGATCTGGCAGAACCTGTCGATCTCCCAGGGCGGCACCCAGTACCTCGAGCTGAACGCCGGCGCGGGCCAGGCGGGCAATCTCTACTTCGTGCTGGGCAGCGCTTCGGGCACCACCCCGGGCCTGACGGTCGATGGTCAGAACCTGCCGCTCAACTTCGACACCTACTTCAGCCTGTCGCTGTCGAGCCCCAACGTCACGCCCTTCGCCAACACCCTCGGGGTGCTGAATCCCCAGGGCCGCGCCAGCGCCCGCGTGCGGGTGCCGGCCGGCGTGCTGGCCCCGACCACCGTCGGCCTGACCTTCCACCACGCGTACGCCTCGATCGACCTGGGCGGCACGGTGCAGTTCACCAGCAACGCGGTCCCGCTGACCCTGGTGCCCTGACCCTGGACCGGGGGGTGCCCCCGGGCGGCCCCCCGGCGGGGATCGGCGCCTCTGGTCGCCCGATCCCCGACCCGGGGCCCAGCCCGCGGGCCCCGCTCGGGGAATGCCTGGGGCCGCCCGCCCCCAAAGGCCCCGGAGCCGGGTAGGATCAAGGCAGATTCCAAGTGCCCCCTAGCGATGCCGCAGATCGCCGGGGGGCGCCGCCGTTCCTGGCCGCGGCTCCCGCGCGTTCCCCCCGCCAGCGCCTCCGTGATCTCCCGGATTCTTTTCACCCGCAGGAAGGCCCTCGCCGGGCTGCTCCTGCTCCTTGGGGCGGTTGCGGCCGTCCTCCCGGGCCGGGCGCCGGCCCAGAGCATCACCCTGCAGACCATCGTGGGGGGGCTCTCTTCGCCGGTCGACGTGCAGTCCCCGCGGGGCGATGCACGCCTGTTCGTGGCCGAGCAGAACTCCGGCCGCATCCGTGTGGTGGTGGGCAACTCGATCCTGCCCAGCCCATTTCTCGACCTGGGTGGCCAGATCAGCTTCGGAGGCGAGCGCGGCCTGCTGGGCTTGTGCTTCGATCCCGGCTACCACCAGAACCGCTTCTTCTACGTGGCCCTCACCAACCTGGTGGGGGACCTGGAGGTGCGCCGCTACCGCACCACCGGCTGGGATCCGAATCTGGCGGAATCCTGGTCCGCCCGGCTGGTGATCACCGTCCCCCAGCCGTTCCCGAACCACAAGGGCGGATCGCTGCGCTTCGGCCCCGATGGACATCTGTACCTCGGCACGGGCGACGGCGGCGGCGCCGACGATCCGGACTGCGTCAGCCAGAACCTCAATTCCCTGCTGGGCAAGATCCTGCGCCTCGACGTGCGCAGCCTGGACAGCACCGGCAGCTACACGATCCCGCCGCAGAACCCCTTCGTGGGCCAGGCCGGCGCCCGCGGCGAGATCTTCGCCCTCGGCCTGCGCAACCCCTGGCGCTTTGGCTTCGATAGCCATTCCGGGGGCTTGTTGATCGCCGATGTGGGCGAGGCGGCGCGCGAGGAAGTCTCCTGGTTGCACCTGGGCCCCGGCGGCACCAACTTCGGCTGGCCCCAGATGGAGGGCACGCTGTGCAACGGCAACGCCTCCTGCCCGCCCGCCACGCCGGGCTGCTGGTCGCCCGCCCTGCGCCCGCCGGTCCACGAATACACGCACGATTTCTGGAGCGGGGGCTGTTCGATCGTGGGCGGTGTGGTCTATCGAGGCTGCGCTCTGCCGGGCCTGTCGGGCAGCGCCTGGTTCGCCGACTATTGCGGCGGCAAGGTCTGGAGCCTCGGCACCAACGGCTGGGCCAGCTGGGGACTGGTCGAGCGCACCAGCGAGCTGGCCCCGGCGGCCGCGGGCGGGACCTTCAAGGTGATCACCGCCTTGGCCGAGGACGCGCGCGGCGAGCTCTTGATCCTCGAGCAGACCGGCATGCTCTACCGCGTGGTGCCCAGCGCCGGCGCGGCCGCCTGCCAGCCCCTGCGCGCCCGTTTCCAGCGCCTTTCGGTCAGCCAAGGGGGCCTGCAGCAGCTCGACCTCCACTTCGGCAGCGCCCAGGCCAATCGGGCCTTCGCCGTGCTCGGCGGCGCTTCCGGCACCTGGCCCGGCCTCAGCCTGGACGGGGTTTCGATCCCGCTCAACGCGGATGGCTACCTGCAATGGATCCTGAGCGGCGCGGCCGGCGGTCTGATCAGCCCGGCCGCGGGGCTGCTGGGGGCCTCCGGCGAGGCCTTGATCGACCTGCGCCTGCCGCCCGGCTCGGCCTCCCAGGCCGTCGGACTGACCTTGCACCACGCGGTGCTGGCCCTCGATCCGTTTTGGATGATCGTGCGGGCCAGCTCGAACGCGGTGCCGCTCGAACTGGCGCCCTGATCGCCCGGGGCCCATCCAGCCGGCCGCTCCAGGGCTTATCCTGCCTGCCCAGCGCCTGATCGGCAGGCCCCGCCCTCCCAGCTCGGGACCCGCGCGGGCTGCAGCCCCCCCGAGCCGGCGGCGCGCGCACGGATGATCGCCCCCCCCAATCGCATCGTTCTGCTCGGCTCGACCGGCAGGATCGGAACCGAGCTCCAGCGTCGGCTGGGAAGCAGCGCGACCGTTCTGGGTGTCTCCCGAGGCCGCTCCGGAGGCAGCCCCGGGGCGCGCGCGGATGTGCACGACGGCCCGGCCGTGGCCAAGCTGCTGCGGCCCGGCGACCTGGTGATCGACGCCAGCGCCGCCTTCCGCCCGCGCGGCGGGCGCACCCTGGCGGGCCTGCGCCTGGCGCTCGAAGCCGGCGCCCATTGGATCGACCTGTCCCAGGAGCGCGCGGGCGTGGTCGGATCCGCAGCGCTGGATGCGGATGCCAAGTCGAAGGGGCTGGCGCTGATCAGCGGAGCGGGTTTGTTCCCCGGGCTGTGCGCGCCCTTCGTGCGCGAGGCCTGCCAGGCGGTCAAGCGCGTCAACGAGGTCTTGATCGGCTGGGCGCCCGGCCAGGGTCTGGCCTTCGGGCCCGAGTCCGAGCTGGACCTGGCTTGCCAGGCCGGCGGCGAAGCCAAGCTGCTGCTGGGCGGCGAATGGAGCAGCCGGCGCCTGTTCGGCGATCGGCGCGCTTTCTTCCATCCCGAGCCCCTCGGCGAGCTGTTCAGCTACAACCTCGACGTGCCCGACCTGGAGCTGTTCACCGGCCCCGGCTTCAAGTCGGCTTCGGTGCGCGTCTCGATCGGTGCGCGCCCCTGGCGCTTGCGCATGGCCCTGCGGGCCCTCGAGGGCGCGCGCCCCGGCATCGAGTCCCAAGCGGCGCTCAAGCAGCTGC
>JBIKLM010000193.1:0-7926 GCA_044359835.1 Planctomycetota bacterium | reverse complement strand
CCCTGCGCGTCCCAACCTCCCATGAAAGGCGTGATCCTGGCTGGTGGCCTCGGCACCCGGCTCCACCCGCTGACGAAGATCACCAACAAGCACCTGCTGCCGGTCTACGACCGGCCGATGATCTACTACCCCATCGAGACGCTGGTGAACGCCGGGGTGACGGACATCATGATCGTCACCGGGGGCAAGAAGTCCGGGGACTTCCTGAGCCTGCTCGGCAACGGCTCGGATTTCGGTTTGAAGCACCTCAACTACACCTACCAGAAGGGCGAGGGCGGCATCGCCGAGGCGCTTTCCCTGGCGGAGCACTGGGCCAGCGGGGATTCGATCTGCGTCGTGCTGGGCGACAACCTGATCGAGAAGAACATCAAGAAGGCGGTGGCGGACTTCAAGCGCCAGGGCCGCGGCGCGAAGATCATGCTCAAGCAGGTGCATGACCCCCAGCGTTTCGGTGTCGCCACGCTCAAGGGCGACAAGGTGGTCTCGATCGTCGAGAAGCCCAAGCAGCCCCAATCGGACCTGGCGGTGATCGGCATCTACATGTACGACCCGCGGGTCTTCGAGATCATCAAGACCCTCGAGCCCTCGGAGCGCGGCGAGCTCGAGATCACCGACGTCAACAACTGGTATATCCGCGACGGATCCATGACCTTCGAGAAGCTCGACGGCTGGTGGACCGACGCGGGCACCTTCGAATCCCTCCACAAGGCCGCGAGCCTGGTCAAGGAAGTGGGGGCCAACAAACTCGATGGCTGAGCTGCGCAGGGTGCTGGTCACCGGGGCTGCCGGCATGCTCGGCAGCCAGCTCTTGCTCGACGCCCCTGCAGGGGTGCGGGCCGTGGGCACCGACCTGGCCAGCGCGCGCCCCGGCTGCCCGGAGGTCGAGCTGCCGGGCGTCGATCTGACCGACGCCGCGCAGGTGGAGCGGCTGCTGCAAAACGGCCGCTTCCAGGCCGTGCTGCATCCGGCGGCCTACACCCTGGTCGACAAGGCCGAGGAGGAGCGCGAGCTAGCCGGGCGGATCAACGCCCTGGCGCCGGAACTGCTGGCGCGGGGCTGCGCCCAGCGCGGCTTGCCCCTGGTGATGGTCTCGACCGATTTCGTCTTCGACGGCCAGGGCGTGCGCGAGCGGGGCAGCCTGCGGCCCTATCGCGAAGACGACCCGGCGCAGCCGGTCAGCGTCTACGGGGCCACCAAACTCGACGGCGAGCGCCGCGCCTTCGCGGCCCACCCGGGTGGCACGGCCGTGGTGCGCACCCAGTGGCTGTTCGGGCCCCGTGGCAACCACTTCCCCGGCACCATGCTGCGCCTCGCCCGGGAAGGGAAGCCGCTGCGGGTGGTCGACGACCAGCGCGGCTGCCCGACCACGACCCTCGAGCTGTCCCCGGCCCTGTGGGACGTCCTGGAGCGCGGCGGGCGCGGCCTCTACCACGCGGCCTGCGAGGGTCAGGGCAGCTGGTTCGACCTGGCCTGCGCGACCTTCGAGCTGTGTGGCTTGTCCCCGCAGGTATCCCCCTGCACCACCGCGGAGTTCCCGCGCCCCGCGCGGCGACCGGCCTACAGCGCCATGGACTGCAGCCGTTTGGCGCAGCTGCGCGGCCGGCCCCTGGCGCCCTGGCGCGAAGCCCTGCGGGACTTCTTGGCCCTCGAAGGTCTGTTGTCCTCCCGATAGGACAGGAGCCCAGGGGCCGCGGGCCAAAGGGCCGATCCGCAGCCGGCGGGCCGGCCGATCCCGCGCTCGAAGCGTCCCGCCGGATGTGCCCGCTGCGGGGCGGACCCGGGGCCACGGCTTGGCAGAGGGCCGCGGCCCGGTAGACAATGCCGCCCCCCAGGCAGTCCCCGCTGCCGGGCCCTTCGTTCCCCAGCCCCGAGCCGCCCCCTTCCGCGCCCCATGGCCAACGTGACGGTCCTGATCACCGGTGGAGCCGGTTTCATCGGCTCGAACCTGGTGCACCTGCTCGCCGAGGTCCGCCCGGCCTGGCATCTCGTGGTCCTGGACGCCCTGACCTACGCGGGCAACCTGACCAGCCTCAAGTCCCTGGAGGGCCGGCCCAACTTCCGCTTCGTCAAGGGCGACATCGCCGTTCCGGAGGACGTGGAGCGGGCTTTCGGGGCCTGCCCCGCCGGCCGCGACATCCTGGTCATGCACCTGGCCGCCGAGAGCCACGTGGATCGTTCGATCCTCTCCGGCCTACCCTTCGTGCGCACCAATGTGCTCGGCACCCAGGTGCTGCTCGACGCTTCGCGGGCCAAGGGCGTCAAGCGCTTCCTGCACGTCTCCACCGACGAGGTCTACGGCTCCTTGGGCCCGACCGGGTTCTTCACGGAGAGCACGCCGATCAACCCGAGCTCGCCCTACTCCGCCAGCAAGGCCGGCAGCGACATGCTCGTGCGAGCCGCCCACCACACCCACGGCTTCGACGTGGTGGTCACCAACTGCTCCAACAACTACGGGCCCTACCAGTTCCCCGAGAAGCTGATCCCGTTGATGATCGCCAACGCGCGCGCCGGCAAGTCCCTGCCGGTCTACGGCGACGGCCTCAACGTGCGCGATTGGCTCTATGTCCGCGATCATGTCGAGGCCCTGCTGCTGGCCCTCGAGAAGGGCCGTACCGGCGAGACTTACAACATCGGCGGACACAACGAATACCCGAACATCCAGATCGTCAAGCTGATCCTGCGCGAGCTGGGCAAGCCCGAGAGCTTGATCCAATACGTCAAGGATCGTCCCGGGCACGACCGCCGCTATGCCATCGATGCCTCCAAGATCGAGCGCGAGCTGGGCTGGCGCCCGCGCTTCAGCTTCGAGCAGGCCCTGCCCTTGACGGTGCGCTGGTACATCGAGAACGATGCCTGGCTGCAACAGGTGACCAGCGGCGCCTATCGCGAGTACTACGCTCGCCAATACGGGGCATGAGGCCGCGCGCCGACCTGCCCGTGCTCCTCCGCCGGCTCCGGCCGCTGCTGCTGATCCTGGCGGTATGCCTGGGGGCTGCCCTGGTGAGTTGCAGCCTGACCCCGGACAAGCGTGTGCTCCAGTACCTCAACCAAGAGGGCTTCGGGCACCGGTATCCCGGCAACGCCGAGGAAGAGAACTACGTCTCGGTGGGCGACGGCTTCAGCTGGTACGACGCGACCGACAAGCTGGAGCGCAACGGCCTGGCCACGATCGATGTGGACGGCTACACGTTCATCGAGGGTATCGGCGCCGTACACGTGGCGGGCATGACCCGCAACCAGCTCGAGTCCTACCTGACCCAGAAGTTCGCGGCCATCTACAAGCAGACCGACATCAAGGTCGACAAGTTGCAGGCCAAGAGCCCGAAGATCTTCTACATGTTCGGCGAGGTGCAGTTGCGCGGCCCGCAGCCCTTCCTGGGGAACCTGACCCTGGCGGATGCGGTCTGGCGCGCCACGCCCGATCCGATCCGAGCCAACCTCGCACGGGTCAAGCTGATCCGCGCCGATCCGCGCGACCCGCTGGTGATGGTGCTCGACATCCGGCCGCTGCTGAAATACGGCGATTCGACCGACAACGTGATCATCCAGGAACGCGACATCATCGTCGTGCCTCCGACCATGCTGGCCCAATTCGGCAACCTGCTGAGTTCGATCATCACGCCGTTCACCTCGGTCTTCAGCGAGATCATCTTCAGTCTGTTCCGCGTCAACCAGTTCCAGAACTTCGGCGGCGGTCTCGGCGGCGGATTCGGAGGACAGGGCCAGGTCCTGTTCTGATCCGCAACGGTTCTCCGCTCTCCGCCCACGTTCCGCCCCCAGCCGCCCCTACCCCGATCCCATGGCCGTCCAGCTCGAATCCCAGAATCAGCTGCTCGAGCTGCTGGACATGCTCAAGCGGCGCCTGTGGTGGATCGTTCTGCCGGCGCTGATCGTGGGCAGCATCGGGGCTGCCGTGGTGGTGTTCCTGCCCAAGAAATACGAGGTCAAGGCCCAGGTCAAGATCGAAGAGCAGCGCGTCGACGACCCGGGCAAGCTGGCCAACAACCAGAAGGGCACGGCGACCCAGCGCGAGATCCAGAACGCCCAGTACCAGGTGCTGCAGAGCGACCGGATCATCAGCATCCTGCAGGACTTCGACTGGCAGGACTATCGCGAGAAGGACGACGTCGAGCGCTGGGAGTACACCCAGCGGGTGCAGCGCAACATCAAGGTCAACCTGCTGGCCAAGGCCAGTGACGTGGGCTCGACCTATATCGACATCTACTACAAAGACACCGATCCGGACCGCGCCGAGACCTTCCTGAACGCCCTGGCCCTGCGCTGGCAGCAGGACCTCCAAGAGGGCGACATCGAGAACCTGCAGCGCGACCTGGCGACCACCAAGGCCCTGCTCGACGAGCACGAGCAGGCCCTGCTGCTGGTCGAGAAGCAGATCTCGGAAAAGCAGCAGGAGCTCGAGATCTTCCCGAGCGCCAACCCCACTACGGGCCGCGAACAGGATCCGCTGCTGCAGCGCCGCCAGGAGCTCGAAGCGCAGCGCGATCTGCTGGTCCTCGACCTGGGCGCCGCTAAGATCCGCCTGGACGACCTCAAGCAGGACTATGCGGATGAGCCCGCGACCCTGTTGCTCTCCGCCGCCGCGGTGGCCGCGGCCGGCGGCGATGCGGCCAAGGGCCTGACCCTGCAGATCGAGAACAAGAAGCTGTCCCTCGCCAAGCTCAAGCCGGGCAACTCGAAGTACCAGGCCCTCAGCGACGAAATTCGCTCCCTGGAGACCCAGAAGGCCAAACTGCTCGAGCTGGAGCAGACCGCCGCCCCCGAAGCCCAGGCGCTGCCAAATCCGCGCAAGGAGGACCTGCGCCGCCAGGTGGACGCGCAGGAGCGCGAGATCAAGGCCGGCGACGGCAAGCTGGCGGATCTGGAGGTGCAGATCGAAGAACTGACGGACAAGCTGCGCAAGCGCTCCGATGGCATGGCCCAGATCCACAAGCTGGAGTACGAGCTCGAGTCCCACCAGGACGCGGCGGCCAAGGCCAGCGAGAAGCACGAGAACATCCGCACGAACCTGCGGCTGCTCGAGTCCCGGGACAAGCCCTACAGCATCGTGGAACCGGCCCGGGCCCCCAAGGCCCCGACCGAACCGAACGTGTTCCTGCTGTTGGCCTTCGTGGTCGTGGCCGGGCTCGGCTTGGGTCTCGCCCTGGCCCTGGGGGCCGAGTTCACGCAGCCGGGCTTCCGCAGCCCCGGCGAGGCGGTGCGGGCCCTCTCGGTTCCGGTTCTGGGGGTGGTCGACACGATCTCGACCCGCCCGGAGCGACGCCGGCGCAGCTTGAACCGCCTGGTGGTGGGCATCAGCAGCGCGCTGCTGATCGGCTCCTTCGGCTGGTTTGCTTGGGCCTGGTCGGCCAAGCAGGAACTGCTCGGCACCGACCTGGCCCTGTGGCTGACGGAAGTTCAGGAGCAGCTCAAGTGACGCGGTCCGACCGCGCCGCAGCGCCGCCCGACGCGGGCGGCCCCGGCGCCCTCGGATCGGCCCCAGGGCCTCGGCGAACGCCATGCGCGACCTGATCCTCAGCCTGATCATCATCGGCCTGATGCCGGTCAGCTTCCGGCGGCCGTACATCGGTCTGGTGATGTTTTCCTGGCTGGCCTACATGCGCGTCCAGGACCTGACCTGGAGCTTCGCCCGGGGGGTGCGCTGGTCCTTCTACCTGGCGCTGCTGATGTTCGGCGGCTGGGTCTTCTCCAAGAAGCGCGGACGCTTCTTCCTGCCGGACATGCGCTGCTACCTGATGGTGGCGATGATCGTGTTGGTCGGGCTCGGAGTGGTTTTCGCCCGGCGCAAGCCCGTGTTCGGCCTGGGGGACCAGATCAAGGAGTACATCGAGTTCGTCAAGATCATCGCCATCGCCCTGTTCACCACTGGCATCGTCACGACGCGCGAGCGCATGCGTTTGCTGGTCTGGGTGATCGCCCTATCCTTCGGCTTCTACGGCTTCAAGAATGCCCTGTGGGGGCTCAAGACCCTGGCCCAGGTGCCGATCAAGACCGGCCCGGGCGGGATGCTAGCGGACAACAACGACTTCGCCCTGGCCCTCGGCATGGCCGTGCCGATGCTGTGGATGATCGGTCAGTCCGAGAAGCGCGAGGTGCTGCGCCGCGCGTTCCTGGTGATGGTGCCGATGACCGCCTTCACGGTGCTGCTGACCCATTCGCGCGGCGGTTTCTTGGCCATGTCCGGCGGCCTGGGGGTCCTGGTCTGGCGCTCCAAACACCGCGCCCTGGGCATCGTGCTGGCTTTGGTAGCGGGCATTCTGGGCCTGTTCCTGATGCCCGAGAGCATGCGGGAGCGTTTTTCCTCGATCGCCGACTACCAGGAGGACAGCTCGGCCAACGCGCGCTTCAAGTCCTGGGCCGTGGCCACCCGCATGGCCCTCGACAATCCGATCCTGGGAGTGGGCCTGTCGAACTTCAGGCCCAACTACCTGGACTACGAGCCCAACCCGAGCGAGGCCCAGCTGACCGGGCACGGCATCTTCGTGGCCCACAACAGCTATCTGCAGATCTGGGCCGAGTGCGGCACGCCGGCGCTGCTCATCTACCTGATCCTGATGCTCTTGTCCCTGCGCACCTGCTGGGTCATCCGCAGCCGAGCCTCGCGGCGCTTCTACACCAGCTGGATGGTCAATTATGCCACCATGTTCGAGGCCTCCCTGGTGTGCTTCGCCATCGGGGCCGTCTTCTTGAACCGTGCGCACTTCGACCTCTTCTACCACTGGGTCGCGATCATCGCGCTGTTCGGCCGCATGGCCCAGCGCGAGCTCGAGGACCCGGCCGCCTATCCGCACCGGGAGGACGGGATCCAGCCCCTGCGGGTCACGCGGCCGCGGGGCTTCGGCGGCCGCCCCAAGCAGCGCGGGTTCCGCGACACCCCCTCCGAACCCCTGGGGGTGACCTGAGATGTGCGGTTTCGTCGGATTCCTGGCGGACGACCCGGCCCTGCGCTTCGACGCGGAGCGCCTGGCGGCCATGGCGCGCACCCTGGAGCGGCGCGGGCCCGACGACCAGGTGTTGATCATCCAGCCCGGGGCCGCCCTGGCCTTCCGGCGCCTGTCGATCGTCGACCTCGCGGGCGGACGCCAGCCCTTCGAGCTGGAGGGAGGCCGTTTGATCGCCTGCGTCAACGGGGAGCTCTACAACTGGCGCGAGGTGCGCGCCCGACTCGAAGCCGAAGGGGTCGTGTTCCACAGCCATTCGGACTGCGAGATCGTGCCGCATCTCTATCGCCGACTTGGTGCGCGGCTGGGGGCCGAGCTGGTCGGCATGTTCGCGGGCGCCGTGATCGATCTCGCCGGCCCGCGCGGCCGGCTGCTGCTGCTGCGCGATCGGCTGGGCATCAAGCCGCTGTACTATGCGCGGGTCGCGGGCGGGCTGCTGTTCGGCTCCGAGCCGAAGGCCCTGCTGGCCTCCGGGATGCTGGCGCGGGAGCTGCGGCCGGAGGCGCTGCTCGAGTTCCTGATGCAGGGGTATGTCGGCGGGCCCCAGGCGGCCTGGGCGGGCATGCGGCGCCTGGCGCCCGGCCATGCGCTCGAGTTCGAGGCCGGCGGGCAACCCCGCGAGGTCGCCTTCTGGAGCGCGCCCCGGGAAGCCGGCCGTGACGCGCCTCCGCAGGAGGAGCTGCTCGAATGGCTCGATCGCGTGGTCCAGATCCGCATGCTGGCCGATGTGCCCCTGGGCGGCTTCCTGTCCGGCGGCATCGACAGCAACGCGGTGGTGGATTCGATGGCGCGCCAGTCGAAGGACCCGGTGGTGGCCTGTTCGGTGGGCTTCCGGGAGCGCAGCCACGACGAGCTGGACGAGGCCCGTCGCACGGCCCAGCGCCTGGGGCTCACGCACCACACCGAGGTGCTCGAGCCCGATCCCGCCGGCTCCCTGGACGAGCTGGCCTGGCTGTACGACGAGCCC
>JBIKLM010000191.1:0-7950 GCA_044359835.1 Planctomycetota bacterium | reverse complement strand
GCGGCCAGCAGGCGGCCGAAGGGGCCCCGCGGCCGGGCGCTGGTGGGCCGGCCCGCCCGCACCGCGTCGAGGTCCTCGGCCAAGGCCTCGGCGCTCGAATAGCGCCGCGCGGGATCGGCGGCCAGGGCGGTCAAGAGCACCGCCTCGAGGTCCGCCGAGAGGCCCTTGAGCAGGCGCCGGGGGCGCGGCGGCTCGCCGGCCAGGATGCTCGCCACCAGGGCGGCCGAGCTCTGCCCCTCGAAGGGCCGCCGCAGCAGGATCAGCTCGTAGAGCAGCGCCCCGAGGCCATAGACGTCGGCGCGCACGTCCGCCGGCGAGCCGGCCAAGAGCTCCGGCGCCATGTAGGGCAGCGAACCGACCGCGCTGCGCGAGCCGGTCAGCGAGGCCTCGCCCTCGGCGCTGGCCAAGCCGAAATCCGCGAGCCAGACGCGCCCGCTGCTGCCGACCAAGGCGTTTTGCGGCTTGACGTCGCGGTGCAGCACCCCGCGCGAATGGGCGTGGGAAAGCGCGCGCGCCAGCTCGCGGCCCGCGATCAAGCAGAAATGCAGCCAATCGCGCAGGCGCTCGCCGCCCGGTCCGCGCCAGGCGCCGCTGGGCACGGGCCGCCCGGAGCCCTCGAGCAACAGCGCCGGCAGCTCGGCGAGCTGGACGCGCTCGGGCGCGCCGAAGCGCTCGCGCACGCGGCGCACCAGCTCGGCCAGGCTCTGCCCTTCGACCAGCTCCGTGGCGAACCAGGGCAGGCCCTGGTCCTCGCCGACCGCCAGGATCGGCAGGATCGCGGGGTGCTGCAGGCGGGCGGCCAGTTCCACCTCGCGGCGGAAGCGCACCCGGCTCTCGGGGAACAGGAGCTGCTCGGGGCGCACGACCTTGAGCGCCACCTCGCGGCCCGGCGGGTCCTGGAAGGCGCGCCAGACGACCCCCATGGCGCCGGCCCCCAGGCGGCCGCGCAGGGCGAAGGGGCCGAGGCGCTCCGGGGGGTGCTCGGCGGGGTCGGGGCTCGGCAGCAGCCCGGAATCGGCCAGCAGGGCCAGGCGCCGGCGCAGGGCCTCGGCGTGGGTCCCCTGGCGGTCCACGAAGGACTCGAGGGCCGCGTTGTCCCCGGCCTCGAGCAGATCGAGGCAGGTGCCGAGGAGCTCGTCCAGGGCGGCGTCGGGGGCGGCGGGGTCGGGCGCGGTCATGGCCGTTGGAACGAGCGCGGGCGGGCGCCGGGACGGCCCGCGGGGCGCACCCGCGCGGACCCGGGGGGGCCCTTCGGCCGCCGTTGGCTGCCGGCCAGCCTACACTCGGGGGGATGGATCCGCGGAACGAGGCACAGCCGGCCGAGGGGCCCAGCGAGGGCGAATTGGTGGCGCGGGCACAGGCCGGCGATCGCAGCGCCTACGAAGCGCTGCTCGAGCGGCATCTGCCGGGCCTCGAGGCCTTCATCCGCGCCAAGGTGGGCCGCGGCTTCGGCGCCCGCGAAGGCGCTAGCGACGTGGTGCAATCGACCGTGCGCGATCTGCTGCAAAACGCCGAGCAGTTCCGCCACGGCGGGGAAGCGGCCTTCCGGCATTGGATCTACGCCACGGCGGCGCGCAAGATCGCCGACAAACATGCCTTCCACCTGGCCGGCATGCGCGATCGACGCCGGGAAGCCGGGCGCGCGGCGGAGAGCGAGGAGGACCCGCTGGTGCGCCTTTTGGCGCGCAGCGCGTCGCCAACGCAGAAAGTCAGCGCCGCGGAGCTGTACCAGCGGCTGGAAGAGGCCTTCAAGGAGCTGAGCGAAGACGAGCGCCAGGTCGTGCTCCTGTCCAAGGTCATGGAGCTGTCGCGGGCCGAGGTGGCTGCCGCCATCGGGCGCACGGAAAACGCCACCCGCAACCTGCTGCATCGCGCCCTGATCAAGCTGGCGGGCCGGCTCGACCAGACGGAATGACGGGGCGCGGCGGCGTGCGCGCCCCGCGCGCAGGACTTGGCGCGCAGGGCGGGCCCGAGGCGGGCTGCCGGCCCGCCGACGGCGCCCCAACAGGGCGCGGCGATCGGGACGGGCGGATTGCGAGGCGGCCATGGGGGTTAAATCCGGATCGGCGCCGGGGCGTCCCTCGCGGCGCGGCGATTTTCGGCGGGCGCGGATCGGGGTTGAATTCGGCCGGGGCGCGCAAAACAGCGCCGGCGGCCCGCGCAAGCGAGGGGGCTGGGGCCCGGGCACCGCGGCCGCCGCGGGGTGCAGGGACACACGGCTGAGCCGGCCCCGCCGGGCGGGCGGGGAGCGAGCCATGCGGCTCGCGGCCCCCGGCCGCGGCGCCCGCTCGGGGGTCGGTCGGGGACCGCGCCGCCCCTCGCAACCGGGCTCGAGCCGGGCCCGCGACCGCCCCAGGCGCCGAGCCGCCCTGCAGCCGGGCCGCGGGCCCGTTGCCCCGCCGCGGGCGCGTTTTTGGGGTTTTCCAGGACCAAGCCGGCGGGACAGAGCCGTCGCGCGGCGGATCTCCGGCCTGCGACCCGCACTTCCCCATCGAGGCCCATGCTTCCCCTCCGACGCGCCCTGGCCCTGGCCGCCCTGGCCCTCTGCCACCCCCTGTGCCCGGCCCAAGACTTCCAGGACGGTGATTTCCTGGTCACCGGGCAGTTCAACGGCTATCCGCACGCCTTCTTCGCGATCGATCCACAGACCGGCCAGACCCAGCAGGTGGCCAACGTGTTCTCCCTGTCCGGCCCGGACTGGATGGAGTACGACCCGTTCCGCCAGGGCGTGGTGCTGTACGGCACGATCCAGCCGGACATGCCCTGGCCGACCCAGCGGCTGGTGCTGGTCAAGCGCGACGGCAGCTACACCTCCCTGGGCTTCCAGGGCGAGCAGGTCCAGACCTTGGCGCCGGTCGGCGACGGGCGCATCTATTGCCAGCGCACAGCCCCCGGCGGCCCCGCCTCGCGCCTGCACGTCCTGACCGCCAACAACCAGATGCTGCCGGTGATCGACCCGAGCACCGGCCAGGCCTTCTCCCTGTTCTTCGACCACCTGACCTACCTGCCGGCCCAGAACGCACTCCTCGCGGTCGGCAACGGGGCTCAGGGGCCCTGCCCGAACCTGAGCGGCCGCCCGCGCGCCTTCCGCATCCCGCTCTCGCCGGACGGCCTCTCGATCGCCGGCCCGATCAGCTGCGGCGTGATCGACTTCGGCATCAACCAGGCCGTGGTCGGCCTGGATGCTCTGCCGGGCGGCGATTACCTGATGACGCTCAGCAACGGGGACTTCTCGCCCAAGAACCTGGTGCGCATCCAGCCCGCGGGCCCGAGCCTGAGCCTCTTCGCGGAGACCCTGTACCAGAACTTCAACCTGTTCGATCTGGACGGCGGCGTGTGGTCCCAAGCCCTCGGGCGCGCGGTGGTGCTGAGCGATTGGCAGGATCTGCTGATCTCGGTGCCGGGCGGCAACGAGCAGGGTTCGGCGCTTTCGACCTCGCTCTCGATCTTCGACGGCACCAGCGGAACCGGGCCGCGCAACCGACTGATCGACGTGAGCCGCTTCGGTCCGGGCTGCGGCGGCCTGTCGAAGGCCTACGGCGCGGCCCTGGCGGGCACCGGCGCGGCCGCCCCCAACCTGGGCGCCGCCAGCTGCCCGCGCATCGGCCAGCCCCTGCCCCTGGTGCTGTCCGAATTGGTCGGCGCAGCCCCCGCTTTCCTGGCCCTCGGAACGGTCAAGACCAGCCTGCCCCTGGCCGGCGGCACCCTGCACCTGGTGCCCTTGCAGGTCGCGGGTCCGGTGACGGCCTCGGGCACCCCGGGGGTGGCCGCCGCCGGCAGCGCCCAGTTCGACCTGACCGTGCCCAGCAACCCGGCCCTGATCGGCGTGCCGCTCTACTTCCAGGGCGCGGCCGTGGACCTGGGCGCGCCGGAATGGCTGTCGCTCTCGAAGGGCCTCGAGGTGCGCGCCGGCTGACCTGCGGACCGGCTGGCTGACCAAGGACCGGCACGCGTCGGCCGGGCGGCGAACGGCCCGGAAGGATCGGCCGGTCCCAGGCCTTGGCTGCGCGCTGGCGCGGGCCCCGCTCCGCCGCGGCGGGGGCCTCGATCGGATGCTCCCGAGCGGCGCGCCTCGGCAGCCGCCCGCCGCCGCCCGGGTCCCTGCGGGCGACGGCGGGCGCGGGCCGGGGCCGCGCCGGAGGCCGCCGGCTCCCAGCCCGGTGGCTCCCGGGGGGTCCAGCCCGTGAACGGGGCCCCCCGGCCCTACACTGCGGCCATGGCTTCCCGCAGACCGCGCATCGGACTCAACGGCAATCTGGAGCAGCGCGGCGGCGTGGCCCGCCTGGAGATCCCGCTGCGCTACGCCCGTGCGGTCGAAGCCGCCGGGGGCCTGCCCGTGGGGCTGTTCCCCCTGCTCGACAGCCTGCCGGAGCAGCTTGAAACCTTGGACGGGCTGCTGCTGACCGGCGGGGACGACTTCGACCTGGAGCGCCTGGGGCTCGGGCGCACCCACCCGAAGGCCCAGCCGGTGCCCTCCGCCAAGCAGGATTTCGACTGGGCCCTGGCCCGGGCGGCCCTGGAAACGGGCTTGCCGGTGCTGGGGATCTGCTACGGCATGCAGCTTTTGGCCCTGGTGGAGGGCGGCAGCCTGCTGCAACACCTGCCGGAGGACCGCCCCGGCGCCGGGCCCCACGGGGGCTCCCTGAACGGCGGCGCCGTGCGCCACGCCGTGCTGGCCGAGCCCGGAACGCAACTGGCCGAGCTGCTGGGGTTAGAACCGGTGGAGATCGAGAGCCGCCACCACCAGGCGGTGGGCGCGGTCGCCGCGCCCTGGCGGGTTTGCGCCCGCGATGGCGAGGGCCTGATCGAGGCCATCGAACGCCCGGGCGAGAGCTTTGCCCTGGGGGTCCAGTGGCATCCCGACCTACAGATCGACTCCAGCGAGGCCCGGGCCCTGTTCGGGGCCCTGGTGCAGGCGGCGGCAGCGCCCCGGCGCCTGGCCCGCGCGGCGCGCCGCTGAACCGACCCGCCCGCGCTGCGTCCGGACCTCCGTCAGACACCCTTCCAGAACCACGATGAGGCAGTTCAAGGGCGCCGACCCGGCGCACGTCGGCCGGCTCCAACCGCGCTTCTCGTTGCGCACGCTGGCCTTCGCCGCGCTGCTCCTGCTCCTGGCCTTCCTGTATGGCCGGTCTCAGATGCGCGCCTCCGGCGGCGGGACGCCCCAGACCCCGCCCCAGCCGGAGGTCCAGGTGGCGCTGCCCGCGATCCTGCCGGGCTTGTTCGACGGCGTCGATGACGCGACCCCGGAGATGCGCGTGCGCCTCGAACGCAACGAACTCGAGGGGCTCAAGGCCTCGGTGCGCCAGCTGGTGCCGGCCCACTTCGAGCTCGAGCAGTCGCGCTTCCTGAGCCCGGAGACCGGCGCCAGCCTTTCGGCAGAGCCTGCATCCCAGCGCGGCAGCCTGATCAGCGCCCGCGGCCGATTGACCCGCCTGGGCGAGCGCAGCCTGAGCAACGGCCAATCCGAGTGGTTCGGCACCGCCGAAACAGAGGATGGCCTGCCGTTCCACTTCGTGGCCTTGGACGCCGGCTCCGCCGCCGAGCTCGGGCCGGGGGACTGGGTGCGCATCGACGGTCTGTTCTTCAAGCGCTTCGCCAGCGAGGACCCGAGCAGCGGGGCCTGGCTCGAGGGCCCGCTGCTGTTGGCCCGCGAAGCGCAGCGCTCCTTCGAGGGCCTCGGCCCGGTGCTCGAGCTCGAGCCGGCGCTGCTGCGCGGGCTCTCCGACGACACCCTGGACGTGCGCCCGGGCCTGCCGGAGCTGATCCGCTGGCTGGCCTTGGCCTGGATGCGGGATATGCCCGAAGGGGCCATCGACTGGGCCAACGCCCCCCTGCTCGATCAGGCGGCCATGAGCGCCCTGATGGCCGATGGAGACGCCCACCGCGGGCAGGCCTACCGCATGCCGGTCTCCTTCCTGCAGGCCCTGACGGCCAAGCGGGTGGGCGAGAACCCGGCCCGCCTGAGCCAGGTCAGCGAGGGCTGGATCGGCAACACCAACTGGCCCAAGGCCAACCCGGTGCTGACCTTCATCGCCCCGGGCCAGCTGCCCGCCATGGCGCGCCAGACCAAGGTCGTGGCCGAGCTGGTGTTCCTCAAGCACCTGGCCTACGACACGGTCGAGAACACGCGCGCCGTGGCGCCCCTGTTCGCCCTGCACCGGCTCGAAGTCCAGCAGCCGCCCGACCTGGTCGGGATGCGCTACCTGACCATGGGCTTCATCGGGGTCCTGGCGCTGATGACCGCGGCGATGTTCTTCCTGGTGCGGCGCGACCAGCGCCGTTCCCGCGAGCTGCAGGACAGGCTGCGCGCCTCCCGCCGCGGCCGCCGGGCGACCTCCGGCTCGCCGGCCTGAGCAACGGCCGCAGCATCTTTCGAGCCCCAGGCCGCGCGCAGGGCGGCCGCAGGAGCCGCCCGGCGCAGGCGGGGCGGGGCGCCGCGGCCGGCGGGAGCGGGCGCACAGCGCGGTGGGGATCGGCCTGGGGGTTCCGTCGCGGCCATGGACCGGCGGGGTCCGTCCCGGGGCCTGGAGAGAGCGCGAAAGATGCGCTCCGCGGACGCGCCGGGGCCCGGCAAGGCCCGCCGGGAGGCCCTTGGGGCCCTGCTCGCCCGACACCCGGGACCCCGATCGCCTGCCTGCCGCGCCGCCTTCCGGGCCTTATCTGGACCGCTGGCCCGCGCTCCCGCCGGCCGGCGCCGGGGCCCTCAGGCCGGCTCGGCCTGGCATCGACAGGGACCCCGGGCTTTGGTTCAATAGGCCGCCTCGCGCGGGCCCCCCTCAGCAGCCCGCCCGCGGAAGGCCGTCCTCCCCTTGGGGAGCGCGGCTTTTTTTCTGCCCACGGGCAGCCCGCGCCGGCACCGCCTCCCCCGCCTCCGGGGTCCCGCCTGCGGACCCCGGCGCCCCCGGGCCTCCATCGACCGCCACCCCCCCGCCGCCCCCGGCCCCGCCCGAGATGCCCAAGCGCACGGACATCCGCTCGATCCTGATCATCGGTTCCGGTCCGATCATCATCGGCCAGGCCTGCGAGTTCGACTACTCGGGCACCCAGGCCTGCAAGGCCCTGCGCGAGGAGGGCTACCGGGTGATCCTGGTCAACTCGAATCCGGCCACGATCATGACCGACCCCGACACGGCGGACGCGGTCTACATCGAGCCGATCACGCCGGACACGGTCGCCAAGATCCTGCGCAAGGAGCGCCCCGACGCCCTGCTGCCGACCCTCGGAGGCCAGACCGGCCTGAACACGGCCTTGGCGCTGTACGACTCGGGTGTGCTCGACGACCTGGGGGTCGAGATGATCGGGGCCCGCGCCGAAGTGATCCGCAAGGCCGAGGACCGCGACCTGTTCCGCACGGCGATGACCAACTGCGGCCTCGAGAGCGCCCGCTCCGGCGTGGCTCACAGCCTCGAAGATGCCCGCGCCGTGCTGGCCGAGCTGGGCTTCCCGATCGTGATCCGCCCGGCCTTCACCCTGGGCGGGACCGGCGGCGGCATCGCCTACAACGTCGAGGAGTTCGAGACGATCGTTTCGCGCGGCCTGTCGCTCTCGATGAACAACGAGGTGCTGGTCGAGGAGTTCTTGGGCGGCTGGAAGGAATACGAGATGGAGGTGATGCGCGACACGGCGGACAATGTCGTCATCATCTGCTCGATCGAAAACGTCGACCCGATGGGCGTGCACACCGGCGACTCGATCACCGTGGCCCCGGCCCAGACCCTGACCGATCGCGAGTACCAGCGCATGCGCAACGCCTCGATCACGATCATGCGCGAGATCGGCATCGAATGCGGCGGCTCGAACTGCCAATTCGCGATCAACCCGAAAGACGGGCGCATGATCGTGATCGAGATGAATCCGCGCGTCTCGCGCAGCTCGGCCCTGGCCTCCAAGGCGACCGGCTTCCCGATCGCGAAGTTCGCCGCCAAACTGGCCGTGGGCTACACCCTG
>JBIKLM010000190.1:0-7958 GCA_044359835.1 Planctomycetota bacterium | reverse complement strand
CCTCGAGGGGCGCCTGCCGGGCTGTCTGCGGCTCGGCCGGCGCTGGCCGGTCGGGGTCGCACGAAGGGACCTGCTCGGCCCGCCGGAGCTGCCCCTCGACGAAGCCGTGCGGCGCGCGGCAGAGGCCCGCCTGGGCTTTCGGCCCGCGGGTCCGATCGCGGTGTTGACCCTGCCGGCGGCCCTCGGGCAGGCCTTCAACCCGGTCAGCTTCTACTACTGCTGGCGCGCGGATCGGAGCGCTCTCGAGGCGGTGCTGGCCGAGATCACCAACACGCCCTGGCTCGAGCGCCACGCCTACGCCCTCGACCTGCGCGCCGGCCGCGGGGCGCAGCGTTTCCCCAAGGTCTTCCACGTCTCGCCGTTCCTGGACCTCGACCTCGAATACCGCTGGGCCTTCCACGCCCCGGGCGAGCGCCTCGCGGTCCACATGCAGGATTTCCAGAGCGCGCCGGGCAAGCCCGGCCTGCCGCCGGGGGCCAAACTCTTCGACGCC
The DNA here is from genome assembly GCA_044359835.1 of Planctomycetota bacterium. Classification (GTDB taxonomy): domain Bacteria; phylum Planctomycetota; class UBA1135; order UBA1135; genus JBIKLM01. The sequence goes on along the minus strand of JBIKLM010000190.1, from coordinate 7,465 downwards.
ACCTTGGTGCTCGAGCGCCGCCCCCTCGGGCGCCTGTGGGCCGAGCTTCCGCGGATCCTGGTGCAGCCCCTGCTGGTCGTCGCGGCGATCTATCTGCACGCGGCCTGGCTGTACCTGCGGCGCGTGCCGTTCTACTCCCATCCGGCCAAACGGGCCGGCGCCTGAGCGGCCTTTGGGCTTTGCTAGAGCCGAGCCCCGGCGGGGGCGGAGCGCCCCGCGCTCGGCCCCGCCCAGAATTTGCACTCGCCCCGCGGTTTCCAACTCCCCGGCCAGCGGGTCGGTCCCGGTCCGACCGGGCCTGGGGCCAGCCAAGCGGGCCGGGCTGCCCCCGCGCCAATTCCTGGACAAGTCGCCCAGCACCTGCCAGTCTGGCGCCTCGCGGGCCGGTTCCGAATCCGGCCCGCAGGGTCCGTCGAATTCCGGGCGGCCCCGCAGCACCGGATGACAGCGCCCATGGATCCCCTCGAAACCCAGCTCTCCACCAAGTCGACCCTGGAAGTGGCCCCGCAGCGCGGCCAACGGGCCGGGCGGGTGGAGAGCGGGCGCAAGCCGGGGTTCATCCAGCGGGCGGTCGAGAACCGGCTGGAGCGCATCCAGTTCGGGCGCCTGACTCTGGTCGATGGGGGCCGCGAGCGCCATTTCGGTCCCGGGGGCGCCCACGAGCCCCACGCGCGGGTCGAGGTGCGCGATCCGAGCTTCTACCCCCAGGTGGCCCTGCGGGGTTCGGTGGGCTCCGGGGAGGCCTACGCGGACGGCGCCTGGGACAGCGAGGACCTGACCTCGGTGGTGCGCCTGTTCTGCCGCAATCGAGAGGCCCTCGACGGCCTCGAAGGCGGCCTGGCCTGGCTGGCCCGGCCCCTGTTCAAGGCCTGGTCCTGGACCCGTTCGAACCATCGCGCCGGCGCCCGCCGCAACATCGCCGCCCATTACGACCTGGGCAATCGCTTCTTCGAGCTGATGCTCGACCAGACCCTGATGTACTCGGCGGGCATCTACGCTTCGCCGTCGACCGGCCTGCACGAAGCGTCCCTGGCCAAGCTCGACCGCGTGGCCAAGAAGCTCGGTCTGAGCGAGCGCGACCACCTGCTCGAGATCGGCAGCGGTTGGGGCGGACTGGCGATCCACATGGCGGCCAACTACGGCTGCCGCGTGACCACCACCACGATCAGCAAGGAACAGCACAGCCTGGCGCTCGAGCGGGTGCGCGCCGCGGGGCTCGGCGAGCGCGTGACGGTGCTGCTGCAGGACTTCCGTGACCTGACCGGCCGCTACGACAAGCTGGTTTCGATCGAGATGGTCGAGGCCATCGGCTGGCGCCAGTATCCGGCCTATTTCCGCGCTTTGTCGCGGCTGCTGCGGCCCGAGGGACTGGCCCTGATCCAGGCGATCACGATCCAGGACCAGCATTACGACCAGGCCCGGCGCTCGGTTGATTTCATCCAGCGCCACATCTTCCCGGGCAGCACGATCCCCTCGGTCACGGCCCTGTGCCAGGCCATGGCCAAGCACTCGGACCTGCGCCTGGCCCAGCTCGAGGACCTGACCCCGCACTACGCGCACACCCTGCGGGATTGGCGCGAGAACGTGGCTCGCCACCAGGGGCAGATCGCCCGCATGGGCTACGACGAGCGCTTCTTGCGCGCCTGGAACTTCTACCTGTGCTATTGCGAGGGCGGGTTCGAGGAGCGCGTGATCCACGACGTGCAGCTGCTCTTCGCCAAGCCCGGCGATCGCAGCGCGCCGCTGCTGCCGGCGCTCTGATCGCGCGCTGGCCGCTCGGGCCCTGCGAGCGTGTCCGGCGCCTGCTGCGCAGGCGGACGGGCAGCGGTCCCCTGTCCGCGGTATTTCTGTTTGGTGGGGATCGGCGGCAAGGTGGTGCCGCTGGCCCGCGTTGGCAGTCCCGTGCTCCCCGGCTCGATCCTCGGCCTGGGTCCCAAGGTGCGACGCGGAATGGCATAGCCTGAACCCGCCGGTCTCTGCGCTTCGAATAGCCTCCTGTCTCCGCTTCAGAAACCGCTCTGCCTCCCAGCGCTCCATGGCCACCTTCGCTCCCTTCGCCGCCGCTCCGCGGCGCGTGCCCCTGTGGCTCAACCTGCTGGCCTTCCAGGGCCTGTGGTGGACGACGATCCTGAGCGTGGCCGAGGGCCAGGTTTGGATCGGTCCGTCCCTGGTGCTCCTGGCCGCTGCGGCGCAGCTGGCCTGGCTGCCCGATCGGGGTGCGGAACTGCGTCTGTGGCTCTGGGTGGTGCTGCCCGGGTTCCTGATCGACAGCGCGCTGGCCGCCGGCGGCGGCTTCGGGTTCCCCAACGACCGCTGGCTGATGGGCTCGCTGCCGCCCTGGATGGGGGGGCTGTGGCTCGGTTTCGCCCTGACCGTGCGCCACGGCTTGGCCTGGCTGCATGGCCGGCCGGTGGTCGCGGCGCTGTTCGGCCTGATCGGCGGACCGGCGACCTACCTGGGCGGCGCCAAACTGGGTGCGCTCACGATCGGGACGCCGAACCTCCTGTGGCTCTCGGCTTTGGGAAGCGGCTGGGCCATCGCCTGCGGCCTGTGGTTCGGGCGGCCCCTGCGGACTGCCGATCCGCTGCCCGCCGCAGGCCAAGCGCCGGCGCGGCCCTGAGTTCAGACCAGCCCGAGTCCCCTCCCGCGATGCCGAATACTCCCCCCGGCTCGCGCCCCTAGGTGCCAGTTATTTCGGCATTTGTGGCCGTTATCGCGCTCCCAGCAGGGGACGGCCGCACGACTTTCCCTGCGACGGACTCGCCCCAGCGGCCCCGGATCGTCGCGCGGCGCGGACAGCTCCGGTGACAAAACATGGACTCCGCGCACTCCGGAGTAACCCTGTGTTCGTTCGGTGATGGTTTTGTGTTCGCACCGCTTCGCTCCGTCTGAGCACGTCCGCTGAGCAGCGTCGCCGGCCTCCGGCTCCGGCGCTGAGCTATGTTCAAGGCCGCCGCGCGCCCCTGCTGCGGCGGATTCGATCGGTTGCTGCCGCGCCGATCGATCCGCAGCGATCGACCAACGGGGGCGTGCGATCGGGTGGCCCGCTCGTTGTCCGGATCCGGCGCGAGTTCGACCGGGGCCTCTCGCTTTCTCCCGTGCTTCCAATGCAACGACAACCTGCCATCACGCTCATCGACCCGGATGGGCGCCGCCGAACGCGGCTCGTCGACTGGCTCGCACGGGCCGGGCACCTGGTCCTCGATGGAGCGCCCGGCACTCCTTTCGAGGCGCCCGATGAACACGCTCCTCACTGCTTCCTGATTGCGGAGCAGGCCCTCCCTGCCCTCGACCCCGATGCGGTCCGCCCGGGCGCCGTCGAGCGCCAGGACCGCCGCCAGGCCCTGTCCCAAGCGACCGTGATCGTGCTGCTCGAACAGCTGGCCCCCGTGCAGCTGCTCGAAGGCCTGCGCCTCGGCCTGGCCGACGCCCTGGGCATGCCGGTGAGCGAGCGCGAGCTCTTGGAGGCGGTCGAGCGCGCCCTGCGCCTGGACGGCGAACTGCGCGGCCCTCTGCGCGCACGACGAATCGCCAAAGACCGCCTGGGCTCGCTCTCGCGACGCGAGCGCCAGGTGCTGCACGGCATCGTCGAGGGCCATTCCAACCGCCGCATCGCCGAGGACCTCGGTGTCTCGGTCAAGACGATCGAGTCGCACCGCGCCAACCTGATGCGCAAATCGGGCTGCCGTGCCCAGGCCTGCCTGGTGCGCCTGGCCGTGCTGGCCGGCGAAGGCAGCGGGGCCCTGGTCCCGCCGCTCGAGGCGACCGTGGCGGTGTGAAGCGAGCGGCGCTGCTGCCTCGAGCGCAAGCCGAGGCGGCAGCCCCTCTCGCTCCACGCCCCGACAGGGCCGCGCCTCTCGCAGGGGAACTGGCAGCGCCGATCCGCAGCCCCACGAGCCGCGAGCGGCGCAGCGAGATCGAGGAGCGTCCCCGGCGAGCGGCGCAGACTGGCGCGCTCGCGCCTTTGGACCCGGTTCCGCCTGCGTGCCAGCCGGTCCGCGGGCCTCTACCTCGCCGCCGCCAGCTCCTCGCGCAGCCGCTCCAGCAGGCGCTGGGTGGCGCGCACGCCCTCGACCTCGGGCAGGCGCGAGCCCTCGTATTCGATCCCGATCGGGCCGCGATAGCCCGCGTCCAGAACGATGCGCAGCATGCGCCGGAAGTCCGTGCCGGTTTCGTTGCCCTCGGCGTCGAAATCGTGGGATTTCGCGCTGACCGCCTGGGCGAAGGGCATCAGCTGCTCGACGCCCAGATAACGGTCGTACCACACGCCCGCTTCGATCTGGAAGTTGCCGAAGTCCGGCAGCGTGCCGACCCGCGGATGGTCGGCGCGGCGGATCGTCTCGGCCAACCAGGAGCCGTCCGATGAGCGCCCGCCGTGGTTCTCGACCAGCACGAATTGCCCGAAATCCTGGGCCACCTCCGCCAGGGCGTGCAGGGACTCCGCGGCCTGCTGCGAGTGCTCCTCCGGCGTGCCGGTGCCGGCCGCGTTGACGCGGATCGCGCGGCAGCCCAGGAAGGCGGCGGCCGAGATCCAGCGGAAGTGGCGCTCGCAGGCCTTGCGGCGCTCGCGCGGGTCGGCGGCGCCCAGGTTGCCCTCGCCGTCGATCATGATCAGGCCGCTCCGGATGCCGTGGTCCGCGCAGCGCTGGCGCAGGTCGGCCAGATAGGTGAAGTCGGCGCCGTGGTCCTTGAAGAAGCTGTTGACGTACTCGACCTCGCCCAGGCCGAAGGTTTCGCGCGTGAAGCGCGGGAAGTCGAGCGCGTCCAGCTCGCCGCCGTAGAGCAGCTTGTGCAGGGACCACTGGGCCAGGGAGATCTCGAACAGGGGCTCCCGCCCTCCAGCGGGCGCCGGGCTGGCCGCCGCGGGGGCCGTCTGGGCCGCGGCGCGGCCGGCCAGGGACAGCCCGATCCAGCCGCCGGCGCCCAGGGCGGAGGCGAACAGGGTGCGGCGGGTGGGAGCCAGGGCGGGCGGCGGGTTCCTCATGGGGCTCGGCGGTTGGGCGGTTTCGGGCGGCGAGCCTAACATGCCCTTCCGTTCCCCACCGGAGGCCAGTTCCCCATGCAAATCGGCGTCTGTTCCTGGTCCCTGCAAGCCAACGATCCGGCCGCGCTGGTCGAGCGCGTGCGCGCGGCGGGGCTCGAGCACGTCCAGCTGGCCCTCGAGCCGCTGCGCAGCGGCCATTGGTCCCTGCAGGACCTCGAGCGCCGCTTCGCCGCTGGCGGGCTGCGGCCCCTGTCGGGCATGCTCGGCTGCGTCGGCGAGGACTACACCTCGCTGGCCACGATCAAGAGCACCGGCGGCGTGCGCCCGGACCGCCATTGGGCCGCCAACCTGGAGCGCGCGCGGGGCTGTGCCCGGATCGCGCGGCAGCTGGGCCTGTCGCTGGTCAGCTTCCACGCGGGCTTCCTGCCGCACCGCGAGGGCCAGGGCCCCGGTTCGGAGCGCGCGGTGCTGCTCGAACGCCTGCGGCGCATCGCCGACGTGTTCGCCCAAGAGGGCGTCGATGTGGCCTTCGAGACCGGCCAGGAGAGCGCCGCGACCTTGCTCGAGGTGCTCGAGGACCTGGAGCGCCCGCGGGTCGGCATCAATTTCGATCCGGCCAACATGCTGCTGTACGACATGGGCGATCCGATCGAGGCCCTGGCGCTGCTCGCGCCGCGGGTGCGCCAGGTGCACATCAAGGACGCGCGCCGCACGGAGGTGCCGGGAACCTGGGGCAGCGAGGTGCCGGTCGGCAGCGGGCAGGTGGCTTGGGGAGCGTTCTTCGACACCCTGCACGGGCGCGGCCTCTCGGTCGATCTGGTGATCGAGCGCGAGGCCGGCGAGGACCGCATCGGCGATGTGCGGCTGGCCCGCGCGCTGGTGCAGGCCGAGCTCGAGCGCCGCGCGGGGGCCCGCCGATGAGCCTCAAGGTCGCGGTCTGCGGCCTGGGCTTCATGGGCCGCACGCACCTGGCCGCCTACGCGGCGGCCCGCGCGGCCGGCTTTGCCAACCGCCTGGTGGCGGTGGCCGATTCGAGCCCCGAGCGGCGCGCCGGGCGCCTGGGGGCCGGCGGCAACCTCAAGACCGGTGAAGGGCGCGCGGCCTTCGACCCGGCCGAGGTGCGCGGCTACGCCGATCCCGAGCAGCTGGCCCGGGATCCCGAGGTCGAGCTGGTCAGCCTGTGCACGCCCACGCCCACGCACCTGCCCCTGGCCGAGCTGTTCCTGCGCGCCGGCAAGCACGTGCTGGTCGAAAAGCCCGTGGCCCTCGAGGCGCGCCGGATCGAAGCCTTGGCCGAAGTGGCGCGCAGCAGCGGCCGTTTGTGCATGCCGGCCCATTGCATGCGCTTTTGGCCGGGCTGGAGCGAGCTGCGCGCGGCCATCGCCGCGGGCCAGCTCGGACGCCTGCGCTCGGCCACCTTCAGGCGCCTGGCCTCGCGGCCGGACTGGAGCCCGGGCTTCTACGGCGATGCGGCCCAGACCGGCGGCGCGCTGTTCGACCTGCACGTGCACGACGCGGACTTCGTGCGCTGGTGCTTGGGCGAGCCGCGCGGGGTGATCGCCCACGGCAGCCGCGACCATCTGCTGGCGCTGTACCGCTTCGACGGCCTGCCGCTGGTGGCCGCGGAAGGCGGCTGGGACCTGCCGCCCAGCCATCGTTTCGAGATGGCCTACGAGGTCGTGGGGGAGCGGCAGACCTGGCGCTACGAGCTCGGCGCCGCCGGGCCAGAGCTCGAGATCTTCGACGCGGCCGCGGCCTCGGACGCAGCCCCGCAGCGCCCGGTCTTGGCCGCAGAGACGGGCTATGAGCTCGAGGTCCGGGCGCTGCTGGCGGCCATCGCCGCGGGGGGCCCGGCCCCGGTGACCCTCGAGGACGCGGCCGGCACGGCGCGTTTGCTGGAGGCCGTCGCCCGGGCGCTCGATTTCTGAAGCCGTCGCGGGGCCAGCGGGAGTCCGGCCAGGGACCTTGGGGAGCCCCGGGCCCGGCGGTCGCCAGGGCCGCGCAGCGCCCCGCGGAGCGTCCTGTTTCGCCCGGGACCTCAGCCCATGGGCCCGCTTGTGCAGCCCGGCCGCGCCGGCGGAAGGTTCTTCCGGGCAGGCGCTTCCGGGCGCGCCCCGAGACGCCGCCGCCCCCTCGATCGCCGGCAGCCTGCGGCCGCTGAAAGCAGGGCGCGCAGCAGCCTGCTGCCCGCAGGATTGTCCAGATTCGGAGGCTTGAAGCCGGTCCTCGGCCGGGTGCCGCGGGGGCCGCGCGTTTCCGGGCGCACTTCTCGGGGTTCGGGCGGAACCCGGAACCCCAACCGGTCGTCCGGCTGTCGGGGCGGGGCCGCGCGTCCGCGTTCAGGCCGGACCGGCGTGCATTCCCCCTGCCCTACCTGCCCAACGGACGGCCTCCCCCCCCCCCCGACCCCTGCCGGTCCGGGCCGTCCGTCCCGTGGCTCGCTCCTTCGACAACCCGTCCCCCGCTCTTCCCCCGATGTTC
>JBIKLM010000189.1:0-7983 GCA_044359835.1 Planctomycetota bacterium | reverse complement strand
CAGCGTCGACAGGTCCTCCTGCTCCACCAGCCGGCGGTTGATCGCGAGCAGATCGATCAGGGCCATGTCTTGGGCCTCAAGCTCGAAGCCGGGCAGGGGCCCCTCGAGGTCCGAGGGCCAGGGATCCGCCAGGCCGAGCAGGTGGCGCCGAAAGCGTACGCTTTCGGCCGGTTCCAGCCCGAGGCTGGCGCGCTCGAAGGCCGCCTGGGCGCGCTGGCGCGCCTCCGCGCGGCGCGTGGCCTCCGGATGGCGCGCGGCCAGGGCCAGGTGGGCGCGCGCGGCGCGGTCGTCGCGGCCGCAGGCTTCGAGGCGCTCGGCCAAACGCGTCAATTCGGCCAGCAGCGTGGCGTCGGCGCCGCTGGCCAGGATGCGGAACAGGCGCTGGTCCTGTTCGGCCAGGGAGCCTTCCGGCAGGCCCGGGACGCTTTCGTGGTAGGCCCCGTCCAGCAGCAGGACCAGCTGGCGGGCTTCGCCTTCGGCCAGGCGCAGTTGCAGCCGAGCGCACAGCTCGCGCGTGCGCTCGGCCAGGGCCCGGGCGGGCTGGATCTGGCCGCACAGCGCCAGGCAACGCGCCCGCAGCAGCCATTCGCGCGGATCGAGCGGCACCTCCTTGGGACCCGGCACCGGCGGGGGCGCCGCCAGGCTCGAGAAGCGCGCGCGCTGTTCGGCGCTGCGCTCGATCAACAGCGGCGCGAAGCGCGCCCGTTCGCGCTCCGGCAACAGGTCCAAGGCCCGTTCGAGCTCGAGCAGCGCCGCCGCCGGCCGCCCGCGCTCCGCCAGGGTCAGGCCCAGCATGCCGCGCGCCAGGGCGGCGCCCGATTCGTCGCCGAGCCGCTCGCGCAGCTCGAGCGCCCGCGCCAATGCGCGCTCGGCTTCGCGCAGCTCGCCGCGGTCGCGCTCGATCGAACCGAGGCTGGCCAGGGCCAGGGCCAGGGCCGGCAGGCGCCCGGAGCGCTCGGCGCCCTGCACGGCCGCGCTGCACAGCTCGCGCGCGCGCTCGAGCCGTCCGCGCCGCCGCTCGATCAGCGCCAGATCGTGGGCCACTAGAGCCCGATTGCCCGGGTCCTCGAAGGCGTCGGCGCGCTCGAGCAAGCGCTCGAGGTCGGCCATCGCGCCCTGCCCGTCGCCGCGCTGGAAGCGGCTGTTCGCGGCCAGCAGGGCCAGGTTGAAGCTGGCCGTGTCGAGGGCCTCGCGCTCCTCGGGCGCCAGGGCCGCCGCCAGGGCCAACACGCGCTCGTGGTCGCCGCGCTCGAAGGCGGCGCGTGCCTCGGCTTCGCGGGCCGCGGCGGCGCCCGCCGGATCGAGCGCCCGGGCGCGCTCGAAATACTCGACGGCGCGCTCGCTCTGCCGCGCCGAGAGCGCCAGGTGGCCGCGCAGCCGCAGCCCGAGGGCCTGTTCCGTCGGCTGCGCCGAGCGCTCGAGCGCCTGGGAGAGCTCCGCCGCCGGCGCGCTCTGGCCGAGCCGCAGCCAGGCCAGGGCGGCGCGGCCGTCGATCGCGCTCGGCAGGGCGCGCGCCTGGGCCGCCAGCCGGCGCCGCAGGCGTTCGACGCGCTCGATCGCCAGGGCCGCGTCGCCGCGCGCCAGCATGCGATCGAGCTCCGCGGTCCATTCGGCCTCGGCCCGGGGCAGATCGGCCGCCAAGCGCGCGATCGAGAGGGCCAGCGGCGGGCCGAGTCCGAGTTCAACCTGGCGCCGGGCCAAGCGGCGGCGCGCGCCGTCGAGGGGCGCGCCGGGCGTCAAGCCGCGCAGCAGCCCGAGCAGGCCTTCGCTCTCGATCAACAGCCCGCTGGCGCGCAGCTCGAGGCGCGCGGCGCGGGAGCGCGCGGCGTCGAGCCCGGCGAGCTGCGCGGCGCGCGCCAGGGTGGTGGGCTCATCGAGCCCTTCGAGGGCCAGGGCCAGGGCCTCCGCGTCGGCGCCCAGGTCGGGCGGCGCGGCGCCGGCGGGTTCGACCAGCGGCAGGGGCCCCGGCGCGAGCTTGAGGCGCTGCTCGCCCGGCAGGTACCAGCCGCGCAGGGCGCCGCTGGCCAGGGAGGCCTCCAGGTTGGCGACCGAGCCCGCGGCGGCGCGCTCCAAACGCTCGGCGAAGCGTTCGAGGCGCGGCGCGGGCTCGTCCAGCCAGGTGGAAAGGTGCGCGGCGATCGCGGCGCGATGGATCGGCGGCGCGGGGCGCGGCTCGAAGCGCGGCGGCAGCGCGGCGCCCAGGGTCGGGCCGAGCGCCACCAAGGCCGCGCCCGGCGCGCGCTGGAGCAGCGTGCGATCGAGCAGCGCCAGGGCGCTGGCCACCGAGGGCGTGGCGGCGCGGGTGCGCAGCAGGATCCCGCGCAGGCCCGGCGTCGCCAGGCGGCAGGCCCACTGGTCCAAGGCGGCCTCGCCGGCGCTGCCCGCGAGCTCCGCGTCCAGATCGACACTCTCGAGGGCCTGCCCGCTCAGCAGCGCTTCCAGGGCCAGCCGCGAAGCCAGCGCGGCCACGTCCTCCGCGGGCATCGAGGCCATCAGGCGCAGGGGCCCGCCGGCCGCCAGCGCGCGCACCAGCTCCGCCAGCCAGGCCTCGCGCCCGAGGGTCCAGGGCAGCGCGCGCCGCTCCGGCTGGCGGCTGGCGCCGCTCCTGCCCGCCAAGGAGCGCTCGACCTCGGCGGCGCTTTCGGGCCGGTCGTCGGGCCGCCGCTGCAGCAGCGCCGGCACCAGATCGCGCACCGACGCCGGCAGCTCCGCGGGCGACACGCCCAGGGCCTCGAGCGCCGGCTGGGCCGGGAAGTGGGCGTAGAAGTCGCGCGGCGAGAGCGTCAGCGGGCACAGGCAGCGCAGCGCCAGCATGCCCAGGGCGAACAGGTCGCTGGCCGGCGTCGGCGCGCCGCCGGCCAGGAGCTCCGGCGCGGCGTAAAAAGGCGTGCCCCCGGCGGCCAGCTCGCCCGGCAGGGCCGCGCTGCCGGCCTGCCGCCGGCTCAAGCCGAAGTCCGCCAGCCAGACCCCGCCTCCCGCGGCCACCAGCACGTTGCTGGGCTTGAGGTCGCCGTGCACAAAGCCGGCCCCATGCAGCCGCGCCAACGCGCCCGCCACCTCCGCCAGGACCGGCAGCAGCTCCTCCGCGCGCCGCTGCGCGGCCCAGCCCTCGAGGGTCGTGCCCTCGATCCAAGGCCGCGCCACCCACAGGCTCCCGTCCGCCAGCAGCCCGAACTCCCGGGGCAGGGCCAGCCCCGGCCCGCTCAGCCCCCTCAGCGCCTCCAGCTCCGCCAGGGCCTCCCCCGGCGCCGTCGCCTGCGCGATGCGCACCAGCACCGGCCCCCCGGCCCCGACCGCCCGATAAATGCGCACCCCACCCTGATCGCGCAACAAACGCGCCTCCCGGATCCCGGTCGGAAGCATCAAAGGGGAAGTCAAGCTCTCGGGCATCGGCAGGGGGCATCCAGATCCTGGACCTTCGTCCAGCCCCTGGATAGTGGCGTTTCGTGGCCCCGGGAAGCCCCAGGGAAACATCAGACCGTCCCTCCTGCCAGGTCCCCTCAAGCGACCCACCGCAGGCCGACGGCCCAACCACCCCCTTCAGCAAACCCCTTGCCGCCCCGGTCGAGGCTCCCGCCCGGGACTCCGCTCGAGCCGCCCAGCCGCCGCCCAGGCCCCGCGGCCTAGCCGCTCGCCATGGCCCTTCCAGCCAGCTCTGTGCCGCCGGTCTCGACTCGAATTCTCTGCGAGCCGTTCGGCCACGTTCATGGGTCGAGGGCGCCAAGCTGATCAGGGCTGGCCCCAGGTGATCGAGCGGTCCCAGCCCCTGTTCGGATGCCCCGGAATTGGCTCCGCCAGCATTTCGCCGGGCCGTTGGTCCATGCTGGGTGGCAGCGGGTTCCACGCCGGCCTACCAGGGGCCAGCGGTCGGTGACCCCAGCGAGGAGACATGCGCAGGTACGACCAAACCGTTCAGGCTCAACGAATGCCGCTGCCCAGCGAGCCGGGGCTGCGGGATTTGGTGCGAATGGGAACCCTGGCGCCCAATTCTCACAACACGCAGGCTTGGCGGTTCCGGCTGGGGGCGGAGCGCATCGACGTGCTGCCGGATGTCTCTCGGCGGACGCCCTGCGTCGATCCCGATGATCATCACCTGTACGTGACCCTCGGCTGCGCGGCCGAGAACATTCTGATCGCGGCCCGGGCGGGTCGCCGCAGCGCCGAGTGCGCTTTTCACCCGGGCGGTCCCGCGGGAGATTCGATCCGCATAACCCTCGGCAAGTTTGCGGCCCAAGGCGGCGCGGCGGAGGAGTCCCTGTGCGCCGCGATCCCGCTGCGTCAATCGACGCGATCGACCTACGACGGTCAGCCCCTGCTGGCCTCCGAGCTCAGGCTGCTGGAGCAGGCCGCGGCCCTGCCGGGGGTCGCTATCCTGTGGATCCTGGAGCGACCGCGGATCGAGCAGGCGCTCGAGTTCATGCTGCAGGGCAACAGCGCCCAGATGGACGACCCCGCCTTCCGGCGCGAGCTCAAGCACTGGATCCGCTTCAACCCCGCTGCAGCGCTGCGGACCGGCGACGGACTGCTCGCCGGTTGCTCCGGCAATCCCAACGCGCCGAGCTGGCTCGGTCGCTTGATCTTCGATCGGATCTTCAAGAAGGAAAAAGAAAACCAGAAATACGCGCAGCAGATCCGCTCATCGGCCGGTTTTGCTGTTTTCGTCGCCGAGCGCCCGACCCCCGAGGGCTGGATCCAGGTCGGGCGGAGTTTCGAGCGTTTCGCCCTGCAGGCCACCGCGCTCGGAATCCGGCACGCGCACATGAACATGCCGATCGAGGTGCCCGCGGTGCGGGCCGCCTTTGCCGCTTGGTTGGGGCTTGCTGGGCGGCGTCCCGACCTGGTCATCCGGTTCGGGCGCTCGGCGCCCATGCCGATGTCGATCCGCCGGCCGCTGGAGGATGTGATCGTCTCGGGGACGGAGCGTGGGGCGCCGGCCGTCCCAAGAGCCTGAGGGACTCCGCGCGGGGGCCGCAGGGCCGGAGCGGGAGATGGGGGAGGTCCGCCGTGCGGCTGGGCCGCTTTTCGGGGCCCTAGCGCGGCCAGCCGCCACAGGGGGCCGTCCAAATCGTGGATGGAGGTCCAGGGGCTGGAGCGGGGAGGGGCTCCGGCCCGGGCCCCCGCCGGGGTGACCGGCCCTGCCCGGTCTCCCGGGCCGACCGGGTCCGCTCGGGCGCCGGAACGGCGATTGCAGAGCCCTACCAGGGCGCCTCTGGCACCGCGAGTCCGCCCGGGACGCCGTCCCGGCGGATACTGGAAGCAACACCATGAATCTCTCCACACCCGCTTCGGCCCTTCTGGGGGCCGCCGGCTGTCTGCTCGCTCCGACTGCCCCCGCGTGGGCCCAGGGCGCCCTGTTCCTTGGTTCGGAGGGCGGCGTCGGGGCGGTGGCTCAGGCGTCCGCCGGCGTGGCGGTGCCGGTGCCCGGGCTGGCCGGCATCCGGCTGCTGCCGGTCGATTTCTCCGGCCGGACTCCGCTCGAGACCTTCCTGCCGGGCCGGCCGCGGCGCAGCGAGGAAGTGCCCCAGGCGGCGCGCCTGGCGCTGCCGGGCGGGCAGGGCAGCCTGTACCGCTTCGAGCGCGGCGACGGATCGGGCGGCGGGTTCTTGCTGGTGCCGCCCAGCGGCCCGCCCCGGGCGCTGATCGAAGCCCCCGCGCCGGCGCCGGGCCAGCATCCCTTCCTCGAGCGCGTGGCCGTCGATCCGAGCGGCCAGAGCCTGCTGGTCGCCAGCGTGCTCGGCGCGGGCGGCGATTTGTTCGAGCTGCAGCTGGCGAGCGGGCTGGCCCAGCCGCGCACGGCGTCCCTGCCGCCGCAGAGCTGGAGCGGCGACGGCCTGTTGCTGGCCGACGGCTTCGGGGCCGCCAGCGGCGCTGCGGGCATTTTCCGCTTTGCGCGCCAACCGGGAGCCCAGGCCAGCGCCGTGCCCTTCGAAGGCCAACCGCCCTTCTTCGCCGCTCCGTTGGTGCTCTCGGGCGATCGCAAGACCGCGGCGGCCCTGGCCGGCAGCGCACCGAACGCGGCGCGCCTCTACACCTTCCAAGCCGCCGGCGGCGCCGCTCCCGCCCACGCCGGCGAGCTGCCCATCGGCGGCGCGGGCTTCAGCGGCGAAACCTGGTTCGGCCCCTATCTGGCGCTTTCCGAAGACGGCTCCCACGCCGCCTTCACCATCGAAACCCCGCTGTCGCGCGAGCTGTTCCTGACGCGCACGGCCCAGGCCCCCGCGCCGATCCAGCTGACCGGCGACGAGACCTACCTCGACACCCTGGACGAGATCGGCCTGCTGCGCTTCGTGCCCGGCAGCGACCGGCTCCTGTACGCCGTGGGCACCAAGGCCCCGCCCGACCCGGGCCAGCCCGGCCTGGCCTTCGAGCGCGTCGACTTCTACACCGCGGAGCTGCTGGCTCCCAATGCGCCGCCCAGCATCCAGAACCTGTCGGTCTCCTCCGGCGATGCCCTGGCGCCCTTCACCGTGCCTTCGACCTTGGCGCCGGACAACGGCGTCTATCTGCTGCCCGACGGCCAGACGCTGGTGCTGCACGACGCCAAGAGCGAGCGCTTGCTGCGCGTCGCGCCCGGCTTCAGCGCCGCGGAGGTCCTGGCCGCGGAGATCAAATCCCTCGACGCCGTCGCCTGGGACGGCGTGCGCCTGCTGCTGTCCCTGCGCACCGAGCCCCAGAGCGGCCCGCGCCGCCAGCTGCTCAGCGCCCTGGCCCCCGGCCAGCCCCTGCAAACCCTGGCCAGCCTGCCGGACGGCACCCAATACCTGACCCTGACCCCCGGCGCCCCGGGCCAGCTCGCGCTGCAGGTCGATTTCTTCGGCCAGCGCTGGCTCGCGCGCCTCGACGCCCTGCTCGGCAGCGCCAGCCTGGCCTTCCCGACGCCCCTGCCCCTGGGACCGACCCTGGCCTTCGACCCCGCCGGCAACCTGCGCGCCAGCCTGGCCAACAGCTTCTGGCCCGGCCTGCACTTCCTCTGGCAACCGAGCGGCTCCTTGGCCCTCGAGCTCTACGCCGCCAGCCCCTCCTTCGTGTTGCCCTGACGCACCGCGCCTGGCCGCAGCTCCTCGGATTGCGTCCATAGCAGGGGAAAACCTTCCCTAAGCAACCGGGCGGTCTTGCGGAGAAAAAAAGTGCTTGACTTCCTAAGGCGGGGCTAGTATCCGTCACCTTAAAGGCTCAAGCTTCGCATTCGAGCAGCGGCAAAGGCTACGGCCGGGCAGCTGCTCGACGACCCACCGTCCCCCTCTTCAGGAGGTCCAAGATGTCGTCAGCTGCTCAAGGCCCCCGTAGCGACTCAGACTGTCTCTACTGCGGAGCCCCCCGTGCTCACCTCGGTCCCTTCGAGCAGAATCTCTCGAAGTTAAGAGAGACTTTCCCCCGATTCGTCGAGTGGATCGAAAAGCAGGGATGGATCGAACCTCGGTCTGCGAGCAGAGCGGATCTCGGTAACGCAGCTGAATTGCGGGTTCAGCTCAGAGACCCCCGTAGACCTAAGTTGCTCTGCGGCCATAGGTTTGTTGAGCGGTACTTCGAGTGGCTGAGGCAGCTCGAAAATCAGCTCGGAGAGCGGCCGCAGGATTCGAATCCCGAGATCAGGCGGGAGCTATTCAAGCTGGTGTCTGAGTTTCCCGACATCAAAAGAGAGGATGGCTCCAAGTGGACTCCCTCCGGACAGGTCGTGGCGGAGGCAATTTACGAGTTGGCGCTGATACGCAAGCGTCTCCCCTCCATCACCGAGTTCAGCCAAACAGAGCGTGACGCGATCTATGAATCTACCGAAATCCTCTTGCGTCAGCCAGATCCGTGGATCCTGATTCGGTCACTGATCCAACTACTTCGAGCGGCTCCATGGCCGACTTTGACTCCAAGCCTTAAGTACTGGCGTGGTGATTGGGTCTCTGACTGGCCGATGTCAAGTACGCCATCCCAAGAGGATCTCGAACACGCCGACGATCTAGAGATCGCCAGACAGCGCCAGATCTCCTG
>JBIKLM010000187.1:0-7989 GCA_044359835.1 Planctomycetota bacterium | reverse complement strand
GCCGCGCGGCGCGCGGCAGGGCGTTCTCAGCGTGGCGCGCCACGCCGGAGCGCACTTGCCCGAGCACGCTGCCGAGCACCAGGACCCGCGGGGCGCTCATGGGCGATCGCGCTCCAAGACCGACGACCAGAGCGCCTCGACGGCCGCGGCGGCGCGTTCCCAGGTGAAGGGGCGCACGCTGTCGATGAGCGCCTGCCGCGCGGCTGCGTCCGCGCGCAGCGCGACCTCGAGGGCCGCAGAGAGCGCCGCGGGATCCGCGAAATCGATCGACCGCGCGGCCGGAAAACTCAGCTCGGGGCCCGAGCGGGCCTGCACCAGGGCCGGGGTGCCTTGGGCGAGGGCCTCGAGCACCGGGAAGCCGAAGCCCTCGGATTTCGCCGCGCTGAGCAGGGCCCGGGCGCCGGCCAGCAGGGCGGCGAGTTCGGGCTCCCTGGCGGGCCGCCCGAGGCGCCCGTCGATGGCGATCAGCTCGAGGCCCGCGCGCTCGGCCAAGGCCTCGGCCTGGGCCAAGCCTTCCGAGCGGGCGCCGCTGACCAGCAGCGCCAGCCCCCGCGCCGCCGGGGCTGCGCCGAGGGCCGCGACCAGCTCGGGCAGGCGCTTCTTCCGCCGCGTGGCACCCAAGGCCAGCAGGTAGGGACGCTCGACGCAGAGCAGCCCATGCACCTCGGCCCGCGCGCGCTCCGGTTCGATCCGCGGGAGGCGCTCCGCGCCGCCGAAGGGCACGAGCTGCGGCCCGCGCCGGGCGCGCGGCAACTCGGCGCTCCAGTCCGCCTGGGTGGCGGGGCTCGGCACGAGCACCGCCGCCGCGCGGCGCGCCCCGACGTGCACCCAGGCGCGGTGCACGAGGTCCGCGCCCTCGCGCTCGCCGCGGCGCCAGGGCAGCTCGTAGACGGTCTGCAGGAGCGGCATCCGGCCGAGCAGGGGCAGCGCCGAAAGCGTGTTGTGCAGGCCGCGCAGCCCCGCTCGTTCCGCCCGCCTGGGCAGCTCCCACTGGCGCCAGCGCAGGGAGCCGAGGCCCGGCGGCGGCTCGAGCGGCACCCACTCGAAGCGGCCCCGGGCGCGCAGGGCCTCGTACAGCCCGGAACAGGCGCGCCGCACGCCGAGGGAGCCGAAGCCGGCGAGCGGCGAGAGGTCGAAGCCCAGGCGCATGTCGCGCGAGAGCCTAGCGGCCGGAGCCGGGCGGCAGCCGCCGGGACGCGAGACCGCCCGGCGATCCCGCCGATTCGGCTGATCCCGGCCGACCAGGTCAGCCCGGCCCGCCCGGCTGGTGGCGCAGGGTCGCGCGCTCGCCGTGGCCCCGTGGCCGCCCAGAGGCGAGCCGGCCCCGGCGCATTCCGCTGGCCCAAGGCGGCGCGCTGCCCCGGCTTCCCAAAGCGCCGCCGCGGCCGGGCGCCGCGCTCGACCCGCGGCGGTCCCCGGTCGAAACTTTGGGCATGCAAAGCCCGCCCCGAGTCCTGTTCCTGTGCATCGGCAATGCCTGCCGCAGCCCGATGGGGGAAGGCTGGCTCAGGCACCTGGCGCCCGAGCGCTATCGCGCCCAATCCGGCGGCGTGCATCCGATCGGCGTGCAGCCCGAGACGGTCCAGGTGATGGCCGAGCGGGGCGTGGACATCTCGGACCTCGAGAGCAAGTTCGTGCACCGCCTGCTGCAGGACCCGCCCGAGATCCTGATCGCGCTGTCGCGCACGGCCCTGGAGGAAGCGCCGACGCTGCCGCGCCAGACGCGGCTGCTGGTCTGGCCCGTGCGCGATCCCTACACCGTGCGCGGCGATCGCGAGACGGTGCTGGCGGCCTACCGCGCGACCCGCGACGAGATCGAGCAGCGCCTGCGCGATTGGCTCGCGCGCGAATAAGCGCCGCGGGAGACCCTCGCGCGGCGGCGGATCGACCGCGCCGGCGCAGCCGCCCGCATCGAGCACCGCCGGATCGGGCCCACCGGCAGGCGCGCCAGCGCAGCGGGCCGCCTCGGCGCAGCTCGGGCGCCTCGCCCCAGACGGGCAAGCGGTCAGGGCTGCACGGAGAGACCGCGGGTGACGAGCTGCAGCTCGCCGCCGACCTTTTCGAGGCGGCCGTAGGCCAGGATCGAGCGCCCGGCCAGGTCCTTGGGCACGGTGAACTCGCCGCCGCTGGCGGTCTCGAACACCAGGGTCAGGTTGGCGGGCGCGCCTTCGAGCTCGAGCCAACAGCCCGAGGCCTGGCAGACCTTGGCCACCTTGCCGGCGAGCACCAGCTCCTGGCCTTCCTCGGGGCTGGCCAGGACCTCGGCCACGGCGCGCGGGCTGGCGCCGGCGGGCAGCTCATCTCCGAAAAGGCCGGCGACGGCGGCGCTCGGGCTCTGTTCGGCCGGCGCGGGCGAACGCGGGTTGCAGGCGGAGAGGGGCAGGAGCGCGATCAGCAGCAGCGGGAGGGAGCGCATGGTGGGGTGGTGCAGGGACCCTGGGAAGCTAGTCTCTGCGGATGGACCAACAACTGCGGCAGAGGGTCGCATGGATCACGGGGGCCTCCGGGGGCATTGGCCGCGAGCTGGCCCGCCACTTCCACCGCGCCGGGGCGCGCCTGGTGCTGTCCGCGGGCTCGCGCCTGCGCGAACTCGAAGACTTCGCCCGTGCCGAGGACCTGCCCGGGGAGACCCTGTGCCTGGCGGCGGACGTGCGCGATCCGGCGGCCCTCGAGGCCGTGTCCCAAGCGGCCTTGGAGCGTTTCGGCCGGCTCGACCTGTGCGTCGCCAACGCGGGGCACTGGCCCAGCGACGAGCGCCCGCTCTACGCGCTGCCGCCGGCGCGCTTCGCCGAGACCGTGGCGATCAACCTGCTCGGCCCGGCCTACACCCTGCGGGCCTTCGGACAGGCCCTGGCCGCCTGCGGGCCGCACCCGGACGGCGGCGGCGCGGCCGCGGTCCTGATCGGCTCCACCGCCGGCCGTTTCGGCGAGCGCGGGCACAGCGATTACGCCGCCGCCAAGAGCGGCCTGGTGGGCCTGATGCTGAGCCTGAAGAACGAGCTGGTGCGGCTCGATCCGCGCGCGCGCATCAACCTGATCGAGCCGGGCTGGACGCGCACGGAGATGGCCCGCTCGGCCCTCGACGATCCCCAGCGCGTGCGGCGGGCCCTCTCGACCATGGCGCTGCGCCAGCTCGGCGCCGCCCGCGACGTGGCCGCCGCCGCTGTGTTCCTGTGCTCACCCCAGGGCGCCGCGCACATCACCGGCCAGACCCTGACCATCGCCGGCGGGATGGAAGGCCGCAGCCTGTGGCGCGACGGCGAGATCGATCCCGGGGCGGCGCGGCGTTGACCGGGACCCACGCGGCGCGCCCGGCGCCAAACGATCGGCTCGGGCTTGGCCCGAGCCGATGACGCGCCCGTCGTTTGCGGCGCCACCGCCCATGGCGGCGAAAGCGCGGGTCTCCGCGCAGGGCGCAGCGGCCGTCAGCGCATGCCGAAGCAGCCCGCCAGGAAGTCCGCGCAGCTCTTGGCGGCCGTGCCGCTCGAGCCCAGGCGATCGACGCGGCGCTGATAGTCCTGCTCGAAGTGCGCGGGAGAATCCGCCGCGCCGAGCGCCGGGGCCTGTGCTTCGACCAGCTCGGCGCGGCCCTCCAGGTTCCAGTCCGCCGGCAGGGCGGTGTAGTCGCCGGAGTGGTGACCGCGCAGATCCCCGCGGAAGGCGCTGGCGCAGCCGCTGCCCAGGCAGGCGGCCAACAGGATCAGGACGGTCCCCGGAAGCGAAGTCGAGTGGCGCTTGGCGTGCATGTGTTTTCCCCGTTCGGTCCGCGGCAGGGGGACCCGCTCCGCGGCGCCGGGTACCTCGGCCGTTCGGCGCCGGTCCTTGAGCCGGCTCGAATCCGGATCGCTAGGCTCTGGGAATGCCTTTCCCGATCGCCCGGCGCGCGGGCGCCCCGCGGGCATCCGGCGCGCTTCCCGCAGCCAGCCCCGCCCGCCCCGGCCTCCTTCCGCCGCCGCACCCGAGGCCCGAGCCGAGCGACCGGACCGCAGGATGGCTCTTCACCCCCGGGGCCTCGGGCGCGGCCTGCCGCCCCTGGAACGGCCTCCGGCAAGCAGGGCAGGGGCCCGGGAGCGACCCGGGCCGGGGAGCCGCCGAGGCGAGCCCCGCCTGGGTGCGATCCGCGGGGCCCGATCAGCGGCCCCGGCCCTGGATCTCCCGGCTCGGGACGGTCCATCTGGCTCTCCGACGCTGCGCGGCGCTGGCGGTCTTGTCGGTCTTGGCGGGTTGGCCGGCGGCCTGCCTGGCGCCCCGCGCCGCAGAGGCGCCGGCGCCCCCCTCGGAACCGGCGCTCGCCGCGTCGGCGCGGAGCGCGGCCCCCGGGGACCTGCTGGTCGACCTGCGCCAGAGGCTGCGCGACCCGAGCTGGTTCGCGGCCACGCCCCGCGGGCTCGGCTATCGCCCGGGCGGCCTGGCCCTGTTCTTCTCGCGGCCCCTCGGCAACGGCGAGGGCTTCGAGCCCCGCTGGCTCGATCGCGCCGGGGGCGAAGAGCGCCGGGAGCTGCCCGCCGAGGCCCTGGACCGGGCGCGGCCCGTCGGGCCGGAGGCGCGTCAGGGGCCCCTCGAGCTGCTCGAGTGGGGCGGCGACCTGTTCCTGCGCGACAGCGCGGGCGGTCAGGCCCCGCGGCAGCTGACCCGCAGCTCGCGCCGCGAAAGCGCCCTGCGCTTCCTGGCAGGCGGCGAGCGCATCGCCTTCGAAGCCGACGGACAGGTCTATGCCCTCGAACTGTCCAGCGGCGCGCTCGAGGAACTGTTCAGCCTGCGCTTCGAGGCGGACCCGGAGCTCGAGCCCGAACCAGAGCCCGAGGGGCTGGCCGGCGAGGAGCTGCGTCTGATGCAGACCCTGGCGGAGCGGCAGCAGCGCGAGCGCGCCGCGCGCGAGCGGAGCCGAGAGCTGGAGCGCGAGGATCCCTACCGCGCCCCGCGGCCCTTCTATCTGCCGGCCGAGCTCGAAGAGCGCGGCCGCGACCTGTCCGCCAGCGGCCGCTATCTGGCCGTCGCCGCCGGCGGCCGGGGCGGGCCGGGGCAGCAGGACGTGATGCCCGCCTACGTGACCGACTCGGGTTTCGTGGAGACGCGCTCCGTGCGCGCCCCGGTGGGCCTCGAGCCGCGGCCCGGCCAGCGCCTGTTCCTGCTCGATCGCGAGCTCGGCAGCCAGATCGAAGTCGATCTGCAGGAACTGCCGGGGCGGCGCGATCGGCCCTTGGCCGAGCTGGAGGCCGCCCGCGATCGCCGCGCCGAAGAGAAACGCCGCGCGGCCGAAGCGGCCAAGACCCCAGCCAAAGCGGCCGGGGCGTCTCCGACCGAGGGGGCGACGGGCGCATCCACGGGCGCATCCACGGGCGCAGGAACCGGTGTAGAAACAGGCGCCGGCGCCGAGCCGGCCCCGGCCGAGCCACAGCCCAAGCCGCCCGCCAGCGACCCGGCAGCGCCGCGCGAGCTGAGCATCGAGCAGCTGCGTTTCGCCCCGCAAGGGGATCGCCTGCTGCTCGAGCTGCGCTCCACGGACAACAAAGACCGCTGGATCGCCCTGCTCGAGCCGGGCCAGCCCCTGCGCGTGCTCGAGCACCGCCGCGATCCGGCCTGGATCGGCTGGGATTTCGCCCAGACCGGCTGGCTGCCGGACGGCAGCGGCCTGTGGTGGCTTTCCGAGCGCTCGGGCCATGCGCAGCTGCTGCTGCAGCTGCTGGCGGAAGCAGAGCCGCGGGTCCTGAGCCCTGCGGGCAGCGAGGTCCGCGACGTGCAGCTCGCGCCGGACGGGCAGAGCCTGTTCCTGCTCAGCAACCAGAGCCATCCGGGCATCCAGCGCCTGGCCCAGGTCGGCCTGCCCGCGGGGCCGTTCGAGCTGCTCAGCGCGCCGCTCGGCCGCGTCGAGGAGTTCGACCTCAGCCCCGAGGGCTCGCGGCTGTGCTTCCTGCGCTCCACCGCGCTCGCGCCCGCCGAGGTCTTCGAGATGGAGGCCCGCGCCGGCGCGCCCGAGCGGCGTCTGACCCTCTCGACCAGCGCCGAATTCCAAGAGATCGCCTGGATCGAGCCGCGCTTCGTGGTGGTGCCGGGCCCGGGCGGGCCGATCCACGGGCGCCTGTACCTGCCACCGGAAGGCGCGCCGCAGCCGGGCGGTGCCGCGGGCCATCCGGCGGTGCTGTTCGCCCACGGTGCGGGATACCTACAAAATGCCCACCAGGGCTGGTCGGGCTATTTCCGTGAATTCTTTTTCCACGATTTGCTGGCGCGCCAGGGCCTGGTGGTGCTGGATCTCGACTACCGCGCCAGCGCCGGTTACGGCCGCGATTGGCGCACGGCGATCCATCGCTGCATGGGCCAGCCCGAGCTCGAGGACCTGGCCGCCGGCGTGGACTTCCTGGTGCGCGAGCAGGGCGTCGATCCGGCCCGCGTCGGTCTCTACGGCGGCTCCTACGGGGGCTTCCTGACGCTGATGGCGCTGTTCACGCGGCCCGGGCTGTTCGCCTGCGGCGCGGCCCTGCGCCCGGTCACCGACTGGCGCCATTACAACGACGGCTACACGCGCAACATCCTGGAGACGCCGGAGCTCGATCCGGAGGGCTTTGCGCGGGCTTCGCCGATCGAGCACGCCGCGGGCCTCGAGCGGCCGCTCCTGATCTGCCATGGGCTGGTGGACGACAACGTGCTGGCCAAGGATTCGATCCGCCTGTCCCAGCGTCTGATCGAGCTGGGCAAAGCGGACTGGGAGCTGGCGCTGTACCCGCTCGAAGCCCACGGCTTCCGCGAGCCCAGCGCCTGGATC
This sequence comes from Planctomycetota bacterium, assembly GCA_044359835.1. Classification (GTDB taxonomy): domain Bacteria; phylum Planctomycetota; class UBA1135; order UBA1135; genus JBIKLM01. The sequence continues at coordinate 1,226 of JBIKLM010000187.1, read as the reverse complement.
GACGAGTACACGCGCATCTGGCGCCTGTTCCAGCGCTGGCTGCTCGCGCCGGCGCCGGCGGCGGGGGGCTGATCCGGCCGGCGGGGGCTGGGAGCTCGCCGGCCGGTGGGCTAACTTCGGCCGCTCCCCGGAGGCACCCCATGCGACACCCGCTGCGTATCAACGACCCCCTGGCCGGGCCGATCGGTTCGGCTCGCGCTCTGCACCGCTCCCCGGATACCGAGCCCGCGGCCGGCCGCGGGACCGCTCGCCGCCTGGGCCTGCTCGGCCTGTGCGCGCTGCTCGGCGCCTGCGCCATGCACTCCACCGCCACCCAATGGAACGGGCGCGTGGGCCCCGACGGCGAGCCCGTGTTCTACGCCTCGTCCACCAAGGTCGGCATGAACCTGCTGGTGGCCGTGCCTTTCCTGGGGGACCTGGACCTCGACGGCCAGGTGGACTCGATGACCGAGGATCTGGCCGAGCGCGGGGGCGACCGCGTGCGCATCGTGCAGGGTTCGACCGAGACCTACTGGTACGGCTTCCCGCCGGTCACCTGGGTGCTGACGCCGGTGGTCACCACCCTGACCGCCGAATATCGCCCCAGCGACGACGAGATCCGCTCCGTGTTGCGCGAGCGCCTGGTGCGCCAGCATCGCAAGCGTCCCCTGGCACCGGACGAGCTCGAGCGCCGCGTCGAGCAGCGCTATCGCGAGGTCAAGGGGTTGCCGCCTGAGGGAGAATCCTCCGGGCAAGCCGCGGTGCAAGCCGAGTCGCTGGAACAGCCGCAGCCGCCTACAACGGGGGAGCAGGCCGAACCGCCGCAGGAGAACGGACAGGAACAGACGCAGGGGCCGGAGCAGGCGCAGGAACAGGACGCGATGCCCTGAGCCACGCGGGCATCCATCCGCTGGCTTTCGCGTCCGCCCGCGGGGACGCCGTGCGCGGCCGGCGCTGCGAGCGCGGGGCAGGCATGGCCCAGGGCGGCCGAAGCGCGGAAAACGGCTCGCTCTGGACGGTCGCGGGAGCAGCGGCTCGACTGCGAAGCACCGAGGTCGACCGAACGTGCCCAGAGGCCGTGCTCCCCGCGGCTCAGCAAGGAGTGCTCAGAGGCTGGGAAGAAATCGGCGCGCAGCGACGATCCCAGCCTCTGCGGCCGCCGGATGGCGGCCCAAAGGCATGCTGACAGGCTGGTCTGACCGCTCGGGCGCAGCCCGAGTCGATTTTTTTTCAGCCTGTCAGCGGCT
>JBIKLM010000186.1:0-7994 GCA_044359835.1 Planctomycetota bacterium | reverse complement strand
CAGGCGCCGCAGGGCCTCCGCAGCCGGCATGCGCCGTCCGGCCAGCTTGGCCTCCCCGTGGCCCAGGAAGGCCGCCGCCAGGTGCGCCAGGGGCGCCAGATCGCCGCTGGCGCCCACGCTGCCTTGGCGCGGCACGCTCGGCAGGAAGCCGGCTTCGTAGAGCTCGATCCAGCGCTCGACCAGCTCGACGCGCACCCCCGAGTGGCCGCGCGCCAGCCCGTTGAGCCGCAGGATCAGCATCGCCAGGACCTCCGCATCGGCCATCGGCTCGCCGACCCCGCAGCAATGGGACAGGACCAGGTTCTGCTGCAGCGCGGCCAGGTCGCCGCGCGCGATCGCCACGCTCTTCAGGCGGCCGAAACCGGTGGTCAAGCCATAGACGACCGCGCCCGACTCGACCGTGCGCTCGACCTGCCGGCGCGAGGCGGCCATGGCCTCCTTGGCGCGCTCGGTCAGCACCAGCCGCGGCCTCTGCCCGGCGAGCAGCGGGGCCAGACCCTCGAGGGTCAAGCTCTGGCCATCGAGGATCAGGGTCGGACGGGGCGCGGCCGGGGGGAGCGACATGGGGGCGGGAGCGGGGGGCCCGCCATCCTACGCCCAGGGCTGGGGCCCAGGCATCACAGCGGCCAGTTGCGGCCGGCCTTGCTCCAGGTCTCCTGGTCCTGCCCGAGGATCGCTTCGCTGGGCAAGGACAGGCTGCGGCTGACGCTGCCGTCCAGCTCGATCTCGAGCTCGCGATGCAGGCGCTGGGTGTACCAGCGCACCTCGAGGCGCCAGATGCCCGCCGACAGGCCGCGGATCTCCAGCGGGCGCTCGGCGGGCAGCTCGAAGCGCTCGCCCGGCTGGCCGTTGAGCTCGATCTCGATCGGCAGGGCCTGGCGCCGGCCCGGCATCTCGAGCACCAGCTCCGCCGGCCCCGCGGAAAGGGGCTCGAGAGCGAGCTCCAGCTCCTCCATGCCCGGCCCGACCGCCGCCAGGGCGCGCTTTTGCCCATCGGGCGAGAGCGCCTCCACCAGCCGCCAGGGGGACAGGTCGCTCCAGGAGGTGGCCAGGAACTGGCCCTGGTCGTCGGTCAGGAACTCCTCCTGCATCGAAGGCAGCAGCGGATAGACCTCCGATTCCATGCTCAGCGTGTCGATCGCCGTGTGGCGCAGGAACACGCCCGGCGGATCGGCGGCCAACAGGCGCACGCGCGCGCCGCGCACCAGTTTGCCGTCTTCGACCACGCGCCCGCGCACCACCGGCGAGCCCTCGAAACGCACGCGCAGGGAGACCGTTTCGCCGGCCACCAGATTGATCTGCTGGAAGCGCGGGTTGGCGGCCGCGCCGGCGCGAAAACAGACCACCTTGGCCGGACCGGGAGGCAGGTCGGTGAGCTCCACGCTCGTGCCCGTCGTCGCGGCGCTGCCGGAGCGCGACCAATCGAAGCGCCGGTCGAACTCCACGCTCGAAGGCAGCACGAAGATGCGCGTTTCCCCGGCGGGTCCGACCAGGTTCTCGAGCTCGACGCGCAGGCCCGCCGAGCGCTCGAGGCGATAGCTGACGCGCTGGTGCGGCAGGGCGAAGTTCTGGGTCACGCCCAGCACCTGGCGCATGGGCGCGTAGCCGGGGTGCTGGATCTCAACCAACACGCGGCCCGGCGCGCAGCGCGGCACGAAAAAGATGCCGTCGGTGTTGGTCTCGGCGGCGTGGCCGTCGACGCGGACCTGCACCCCGGCCATGGGGTTGCCGGAGGGGTCGAAGACGCGGCCGGAGACCGAGCCCGGGCGGCCGAAGCCCAGGTTCAGCTCGCTGGGCTGGCTGCCGCTGGTGCGGATCTCGCGCCGCGCGCCGTACAGGCCGGGCCCCTCGACCTCGACCACGTTCATGCCCGGGTAGAGATCGCTGGCGCCGTAGCGGCCTTCCGAATCGGTCGACAGCACCCGGCCGGTGTTCGGGCCGGCCACGAAGCGCAGGTTGGCGCTGGCGCCCTGGCCGCGCTCGTCGCCGATGCGGCCGGTGAGCCGCGCGTTGCGGCCCGAGCCGAGCGGCGGGCCCGACGGCACCGCCGGCAGATCGGCCGGACGCAGCAGCTCGAGCTCGACCTCGAGGGGCCAGAGCACGGTGCTCGGCTGGGCCGGGCCGCTCACGGCGCGCTCCTCGGCGCCGGCCAGCTCGATCGTGGTGCCGCGCACCGCCGGCTCGAACACGGTGGGCTGCGTGGGCAGCCGGGCGCCCGACTCCGGGCCGGTTGCGGGCTCGGACGACGGCCCGGCCGGCCAGAGCAGGAAGGTCAGCAGGCCGACCAGGCCCACAGCGGGCAGGAGCAGCAGGGTCAGGTTCGGGCGGGAAGCCATCGGGCGGTCAGAGCGTGGGTCGCGGCCCGCAAGCTAGCGGCAAAGCCAGCGCGGTTTCCTCGGCCTGGCAGTATGGGCCGCTGGCCCCACCCGCCGAAGCCCCACCCCGACGCGCCCCTCGCCCCCGCCATGCGCCCCCGATCGCTCACCGGCCGCTTTGCCCCCCGCCCGCGGGCGGCCTGGGCCGCGTCGCTGCCCTTGCTCGCCCTCGCTGCCTGCGGGCCGGGGACCCCCGCGCCCGAGGCCGCGGCTCCGGACGCAGCGCCGCCCGCGGCCGCGCCAACGCCTGGGGCCGCCGCGCCCGCCCCCGCAGAGGCGCCCCCCGCCCCTTCCGGCGCCGCGCCGGGACCGCGCTTCTCGGCGCGCCGCCAGCTGCACCTGCCGGGCAAGCCGCGCGGGCTGGCCGCGCGCCCGGCCGGGGAGGGCCCGGCGGAACTGTGGGTGCTGCTCGAGGACCCGGGCGAGCTGCTCTGCTTCCAGGCCGGCGACCTGGAGCGACCGGCGCGGCGCCTGGCCGTCGGGGGCTGGGGCCTCGGGCCGCTGCTGCTGCCCGCGGCCTCCGGGCAGCCGGCGCTAGCGGCCCTGGCCTCCCTGGCGGAACAGCGCCTCGAGCTGCTGCCGCTCGAAGGCGGCGGCGCGCCCCGGCACCTGCCGCTCTTGGAAACGACCGTCGACCTGGAGGCGGGCGGGGCCGGCGAAATCTGGTGCCTCGGGCGGCGCGGCGCTCTGGAGCGTTTCGTCGACGGGGCGCCGGCCGGGCGCTGGTCCCTGCCGATCGAGCGCGCCACGGCCTTGGCCCTCGGGCCCGACGGCCGCCTGTGGGTCGCGGCGCAGACCCCCCGCGCGCTGCTGTGCTTCGATCCGCTGCCGGCCTCGGGCGGCGCGGCGGAGCCGAGCCGGCGCTTCGAGCTGCCCGAGATCCCGCGCGACCTGTGCCGCCTGGAGCTCGTCCGCGGGCGGCCGAGCCTGGCCATCGCGGCCGGCGAGCAGGCCCTCTGGCTGCTCGACCTGTCGGTCCCCGACGCGACGCCGCGCCGCTGCTTGGCTCCGGGCAAGGTGCCCATGGCCCTGGCCGCGCAGGACCTCGACGGCGATGGCCGCCAGGAGTTGCTGACGATCAACCGCTACGACACGAGCTACGGCGTGCTGGGCGGCTTCGACCCCGGCAGCGGCGACTTCGCCCTGCGGGCCACGGAATACGCGGGCCAATCGCCCTTCGCGCTGTGCAGCGCGGACTTCGACGGCGATCGCCGTCCGGACCTGGCGATCGCCAACCGCGATGCCCTGGCGGTCAGCCTGCTGCCGGGCAGCGGCCGGGCCCAGCTCGGTCAACCGGTTTTCTACCAGGCCCTGCGGCTGCCCGTGGGCACGAACCCGCTGGGCTGCCTGCTGGTCGACTTGGATGGCGACGGCCCGCCGGAGGCCCTGAGCCTCGACTCCTCCGCGGGCCGCGCCACGCGCTTCTTGAACCGCTTCGGCCGTTTGGTGGAGCCCCGCTCCGTGCCGGTCGGCCCCTCGCCGCGGCGCGCGGCCGCCATCGACTGGGATGGCGACGGGGACCGCGACGTGGCCGTCCTGCTGGAGCCCACCTCGGGCTCGCTGCTGACCGTGCTGCTGGGCGACGGTGCCGGCGGCCTCGAGGCCGCGGCGGAGCCCTGGCCGGCGGGCCGCGCCAGCGCCCTGTGCGGCTTCGGCCAGAGCGCCGATCGCGGGCTGGCGCTGGCGGACGGAAGCGCCGCGCGCCTGGGCCTGTGGCGCCCCGGGGCCCGCGAGCTGCACTGGACCGACCTGCCGGCGCCCCCCGTGGCCCTGGTGCCCGCCGAGGGGGGCCTGTGGATCGCGGCCGGCGGCGAGCAGCCGGCGCTGCTGTGGGTCCGCGGCCCGGATGGAGCGGGGCGCTTTTCGATCGAGCAGAGGACGCCCCTGCCCCATGCCCCGATCGACCTGGCCTGGCTCGAGACCCGCGCGGGTCCGCGGCTGGCGCTGCTGGCGGCGCTCAGCAACGACGCCAAGGAGGCGCGCCTGTTCGTATGCGCGCCCGGGCCAGAGCCCCGCTGGCTGCCCGGTCCGCGGGTGGGGCAAAAGCCGATCCAGATCGCCGCCGGCGACCTCGACGGCGATGGCCACGCCGACCTGGCCCTGGCCGCCCAGAACCAGCACGCCATCGAGCTCTACCCCTGGCGCGGCGACGCGCAAGGCTTCGGCCGCTGGCCCGACCTCGGCGCGGGCCTGGGCTGCTTCGCCCTGGCGCTCGGGGACCTCGACGGCGATGCGCGCCTGGACGTGCTGGCGGCCAACGCCTTCTCCCACGATCTGTCGGCGATCTACGCCCTGGCGCCGCGCTGAACGGCCGGGCGCGCATCGCCGCGGGCTGACAGGCTGAGAAAAAATCGTCTCGGGCGGTGCCCGAGGCGCAAGACCAGCCTGTCAGCATGCTTTCGGGCCGCCATCCGGCGCCCGCAGAGGCTGGGATCGTCGCTGCGTGCCGATTTTTTCCCAGCCTCTGAGCTCGCCGGTCGAGAGCGCCGAATTCGAGCCCGCGGCGGAGGGGCGGAGCGGCGCACAGCGCGCGCGCCGGGAGCGAGCGGCTTCAGCCGCCCGCGGCGAGCTCCTTGCGCAGCTTCTTGAGCCGCGAGCCGAGCGCCTTGGCGCGCCGGCCGGGGGCCTGCGGGCCGAATTCGCGCGAAATCGGCGCAAGGCGCTCGATCAGGGCCTCGACGGCTGCGAGGTCGAGGCGCGCCGTGGCGCTCTCGTGCTCCGCCAGGCGGCCCTCGGCGTTGGCCAGCTCTTCGAGGGCCGCGCGCGCCCGGGGCAGCGCGGGATCCTCCGCCAGCTTGCGCCGCAGCTCGGCCAGGGCCGCGCTGCGCGGATCGCCGTCCAGCCCGGCCTCCAGCGTCGCCAGGCGCGCTTCGAGCGGGGCCAGATCCAGGTCCTCGTAGAGCGCCGCGAGCTCGGCGAGGCGCGTCTCGATGCGCAGCTCGATCAGCGGCGCCAAGCGGGCAGCGAGTTCGCGCTCGGGGAGCGCCTCTGCGAGCCGGCGAGCTTCGACCAGCCGATCGGCGCGCAGCGCCGCTTGGACCCCGTGCAAGGCTTCGGGCCAAGCCCACAGGGGCGCCGGCAGAGCCGCCGCGAGGGCGCTCTCGACGACCGCATCGGTCAGCGCCGCGGGATGGCCGCGCCAGACCAGATTGCCCGCGGGATCGAGCAGCACCGCGTGGGGAATGCCGCGCACCGAGAGGGCCCGATGCAGGCGGCGCTCGGGATCGTAGGCGTAGGCGTAGCGCACGCCTTTGTCCTGGATCCAGGTCTGTGTGAGCTGGGCGGCTTCACCGGTCACGCCGATGACCTGCAGGCCGCGCGCGCCGAACTGCTCCTGGAGCTCGTTGGCATGCGGGACCGCAGAAGCGCAGGGGCCTCACCAGTGGGCGAAGAATTCGAGCAGCAGCGCCTGACCGAACAGGTCGTCGATGCCCTCGGCGGGCGTCTGGGCGAAGCCTTTGAGGGCCTCGAGGGGCAGGCGCGGGGCGACTTCGGCTTGGCTCGCGGGCGCCGCGGCCGGATCCTGTTGGGGAGCGGGAGCGGGCGCGTCCTGCTGGGCCAGCCAGAACAGCGCCGAGAGCATCGCGGTGGTTTGCATGGCGGTGTGCCGCGCAGGCGCGCGGCGTGGTCGACATGCTACGGCCTCCGGGCCGGGTCGTGGGCGCTGACGGCGAGCCGGGGCGAGTCCAGGTTCTTTTTCAGTCAATACATGCACAGGGCGGCGCCGGCGCTCCCGGAGGCCCCGCGCGCGGGACGCTTCAGGCACCGCAGCCCGGAAGCCTCGCCCCCACGCTTCGCCGGACCTCGCTAGAGTCCGGGCGGGAGCCGGATCCGCGGGCCATCGCGCGCGGACCTCGGTCCCCACCGGTCCCGTCCAGCCCCCTGGCTCCACGAGCCCAGACGCCGCCCCCCGCGGCAAGGAGTCCGCCTGATGAGCCCCCGTCCGTGCCTCCGACTGGCCCTGGTCCTCTCCCTTGGCGCCGGCTTCGCCAGCGCCCAGACGCCGATCGCCGAACGCGCCGCGCCGAGCTACGTGCCGGGCGAGCTGCTGATCGGTTTCGCGCCCGGGGCCGCCCCGGGCGAGCGCCTGGCCGCGCGCGCCGAGCTGGGCGCCGACCTGGCCAGCGTCTTGACCACCGCCGCCATGCGCCAATCGGCCGCGGGCGAGCTCGAGCTGCTGCGCTTGCCCGCCGGGCTTTCGGTCGAGGCGGCCATCGCGGCCGTCGCGGACCAGCCGGGCGTGCGCTTCGCCGAACCGAACTGGATCTACACCCACGGCGCCGCTTCCAACGACACGCTGTTCACCAACGGTTCCCTGTGGGGCATGTACGGCGACCAGTCCTCGCCCGCCAACGCCTTCGGCAGCCAGGCCGCGGAAGCCTGGGCCGCCGGCAACGTGGGCTCCAGCTCGGTCTACGTGGCCGTGATCGACGAAGGCGTGCAGAACACCCACCAGGACCTGGCCGCCAACATCTGGAACAACCCATTCGACCCGGTCGACGGCCTGGACAACGACGGCAACGGCTACAAGGACGATCGTTTCGGCTGGGATTTCGCCGGCAACAACAACACCACCTACGACGGCACCCAGGACGACCACGGCACCCACGTGGCGGGCACCATCGGCGGCGTGGGCGGCAACGCCAAAGGCGTGGCGGGCGTGTGCTGGAACGTGCGCATCATCAGCTGCAAGTTCCTGGGCAACACCGGCGGCACCACGGCCAACGCCGTGCGCGCCATCGACTACGTCACGGACCTCAAGAACCGCCACGGCCTGAACATCGTGGCGACCAACAACTCCTGGGGCGGCGGGGGCTTCTCCCAGAGCCTCTCCGACGCCGTCGGGCGCGCCAACACGGCCGGCATCCTGTTCGTCGCGGCCGCCGGCAACAACGGCAGCAACAACGACCAGTTCCCCAACTACCCCGCCAGCTACACCCACGCGAACATCATCTCGGTGGCTTCGATCACGAACACCGGGGCGCGTTCGAGCTTCTCCAACTTCGGCGCCACCAGCGTGGACATCGGCGCGCCCGGCTCCTCGATCCAATCGACCCTGCCGAGCAGCAACGGCAGCAAGTACGGCCTGATGAGCGGCACCTCCATGGCGGCCCCCCACGTGACCGGCGCTGCGGCGCTTTACGCCGCCTCGCACCCGGGCGCCAGCCTGTCCCAGATCCGCAGCGCGATCCTCGGCAACGCGGTGCCGACCGCCTCGTTGAGCGGCCGCTGCACCACCGGCGGTCGCCTCAACGCCAGCTCGTTCTGATCGGTGAGACGGTGAAATTGAAGCCATCGGCTCGGGCTCGTCCCGAGCCGATGGCTTTTTGCGCTTCAGGAAGTTGTGTGGGTGTCTGAAGAGGTGAAAGGCGCGGCGCTGCTCCTGGCGATGGACCTCCAGGGCCTCGGCGGGATCGCTCGACTTGTTTCTGCGGGCTTCCCGGAAAGTCGCAGGGCATCCGTTGCCCACAGGCTGCCCCGAAGCCCCATTTTTTCTTGGGTCGCGTCCGCAGATCAATCCTCGGCCGGGATCGCTCGCAGGATGCCGATCAGGCCCGGGGCGACGCGCAGCGTGCCGGTGGCCGGGGCCCCCGCCGCAGCCGCTTTGCCATCGACGAA
>JBIKLM010000185.1:0-8057 GCA_044359835.1 Planctomycetota bacterium | reverse complement strand
CGGCGCGCAACGCCAGCGGCGGTGCATCGAGCCAGCGCCGCAGCCCCATCCCCGGCGCCGTTTCGGCCCCCGTGCGGGTCCGTACGACCCCGCTTGCGGGCGCTCCGTCCGGCCGGGGGCTAGCCCCGCGATTCCCGCGGCGCGGCTGCCACGCGGCGCGGGCGCTCGCTGCGGCCGCCGCCAGGCCTAACTTGAGCGGGTGCAAACGCCGCCGCCCCCGCCGCGCCGTGCCGAGCGCCTCGAGCGGCTCTCGAACACCCGTGGCGCGCCCCTCGACGCCCTGGTGGTCGGGGGCGGCATCACCGGCGCCGGTGTGGCCCTGGACCTCGCCGCGCGCGGCCTTTCGGTGGCCCTTGTCGAGCAGCACGACTTCGCGGGCCACACCTCTTCGGCCTCCTCGCGCCTGATCCACGGCGGGCTGCGTTATCTGGAGCAGTTCGCCTTCGGCCTGGTGCGCGAGTCCTGCCTGGAGCGGGCCTGGCTGCTCCGGCACGCCGCGGGGCTGGTCTGGCCCGAGGAGTTCGCCTTTCCTCTGGAGGCCGGTGGCCGGGTCGGGCGCCTGCGCCTGGCCGCCGGACTCGGGCTCTACACCCTGCTGTCCCTGCCGCGCCCCCTGGGGCTGCCCCGGCTGATCGGACGGCCGGCCCTGGAGCGGCGCTTGCCGGGACTGCGAAGCGCACCGGCGCGCGCGGCGATCGGCGCCGGCCTGTACTTGGACGGAGCGACCAACGACGCCCGTCTGTGCCTGGCCGTGGTGCGCAGCGCGGAGCAGCTCGGCGCCCTGTGCCTGTCGCGGCTGCGTTTCGAGGGCCTGGAGCGGGGCTCCGAAGGCCTGCGGGCGCGCCTCGTGGACGGCTTGCAGCCCGGGCGGAGCCTGGAGGTCGAGGCGCGCCGGCTGGTGCTGTGCGGCGGGCCCTTCAGCGATGGCCTGCGGGCCCGTGCGGGGCTCGGCGGGCGCTGGATCGCCGCGACGCGGGGCGTCCATTTGGTGCTCGAAAGGGATCGATTCCCGACCCAAGGTGCCTTCATCTTCACTTCCAAGCTCGACGGGCGCGCCATGTTCGTGATCCCCTGGGCGAACCGCACGATATTGGGAACTACCGATGTCGATGCCTCCCCGGAGTCCGACGTGGCCCCTTCGACCGCCGAGGTGGACTATCTGCTCGAATCGGCCAACCAGCTCTGTCCGGGGGCCGCTCTGGGCCGCTCGGACGTGGTTTCCACCTGGGCGGGCCTGCGGCCCCTGCTGCGCGCCGACGGATCGCCCTCGGCCCGCAGCCGCGAGGAGCGCCTGGAGGTCGATGGCCCCGTCTACACCCTCGCTGGAGGGAAGTTGACCGCATTTCGAGCCATGGCCGAGCCCCTCGGGGCGCGCCTGGCCCGGGACCTCGGGCGCGGCGATCCGAGCCGCCGATCGCCGACCCGGGGCCTGTTCCTGTGGGGCGCGCTGGATCGGCAGGCCGATCTGCCGGCCTGGTCGCGCTGGCCGGGGCTCGACGGATCGCCGCCGGGCGAGGAGCAGCTGTGGGGCTGGGCGCTCGAGCGGCGCTACGGCCGCTTCGCAGCGCTCGTCCGCCAGCGCGCCGAGTCGAGCCCGGCCCTCGATGCGGAGACCCGCGCCGCCGAGATCGACTGGGCCGTGGAGCAGGAGCACTGCCTGAGCGCCGAGGACTTCCTGGTGCGCCGCACGGACCTGGGCTATGCCCCGCTGGCGGAGCTCGACCGCTGCCTGCCCCAGGTCTTCGCCCGGCTCTCGGCCGCCCTCGGCTGGGGTCCCGCGGAGCTGGCCCGCGAGCACGAGGCGGTCGGAGCTCTGCTCGAGCGCCTGCACGGCTGGCGCGATGCGCGCGGCCCGGGGCATTGAGCGGCGGGCGGGGCGCGGGGGCCCAGCCGGCAGGCGGCGCCGGACCAGGCGGAGCGGCCAGCTCCCCCCGCCGCCCGGCTGGTTTCTGCGCGCCGGTCGTCCATGATGCCGCTGTGAAGCGCCGCGCCCCCCGCCCCCTCCCGCTGCTGATCGCACTCCCGTGGCTGTCCGGCTGCACGGAGGAACCCAACGGGCCGGCCGTGGCTCTGGTGACGGTCAGCGACCTGCCCGCCGAGGCGGGGCAACCGGACGGACCGCTGTGGGCGTTCCTCTCGGGCGCCGCGCGCGCGCCGCTGGCCGGGCCCGGCGCAGGTCCGGAGCGCTGGGACCCCGCCCAGGCCCTGGGGTCCCTGCTGACGCGCGCGGCGCTCGAGCCCGCGAGCGGCGCCCCGGGGCGCCTCGTGCTCGGGCCGGAGCGGCACACGCTGTTCGAGCTCGAAGCCAACGCCGGGCTCGAAACCGCCTCCTTCGTCACCGACCACGCCTTCGACGAGGAGTTCGGCTTCCAGCAGGGGGTCTTCCAGGCCCACGACATGGCCTGGATCGAGATCAACGCCGAGGCCAGCTGGCTGGCCACCGCGATCGAAGGCGCGCGGCTGTTCCTGGCCGAGAAGCTGCCGCGCCCCATGGAGGACGCCCCCTGCGTATGGCTGCATCTCGACCTGTCGCTGGTCGAGGCGCGGGGCGAGCGCGGCGCGAACCTGGCGCAGGCCCTCGAGGTCCTGGGTGCCGAGCTCGAGCAGCGCCCCGATCAGCGCCTGCTGCTGGTGGCGCTGCCCCGCAGCCCCGGCGATCTGAGCCTGCTCGCCGCCCGCGGGCCGGGCCTGGTCGCGGGCGAGAGCGCGCCGCTCGAGCCCGCCGCCGCCGGCCAGCGCCTGCTCGAATGGATCGGCCATGCGGACATCGACGGGGTCGCCCGGCCGATCCCCACGGCGGACAGCCCGACGCAACGCCCATGAAACGCCACGCTCTGGCCGGATCGCTGCTGCTCGCGCTGCTCGCGGGCTGCGTCGATTACGAGGTCTGCACGACCCACTACTCGGGCGGCCAGGACGCCGGCGAGCTGTGGTCGGTGCGCTATCTGCGCGAAGAACGCCCCCACCGCCCCTGGGTGGCCTGGCATCGCAACGCCCGGGCCGCGCTCTACACCAACTATGCCGGCGGCCAGCGCGACGGCACCTGGAAGAGCTACGACGCCGAAGGCAGGCTGCTGTTCGAGCGCAGCTATCAAGACGACCTACCCAGCGGCGAATGGAAGCGCTTCTGGCGCGACGGCAAACCCTACGAGAGCGGCCGTTTCGAACGCGGCCTCAAGGTCGGTCCCTGGAAGCGCTACGGCCCGGGCGGCGTGCTGCTCGAGGAGGCCAGCTTCTACGAGGGCCGCTACCAGGGCGAGCGCCGGCTGTACGACATGGACGGCCGCTTGCTGCGCACCGAACGCTACCTGGCCGGCGTGCTGCAGGAAGGCTGACGGACTGGAAAGAAATGTTCTCGGGCTGGGCCCGAGCCGTCAGACCGGCCTGTCAACGGCCTTCGGGTCGCCATCCGGCGGCCAGCGAGTGTCGGATCGGCCCGGGCCGCGCTCGGGTCAGGGGAGCGAAGCCGCATCGGCGCGCCCCGGCGGCGATCACTCCCGGCTTTCCGGAGCCACGGCGAGGCTCTGCAACCCGAACTCCGCGGGCGCGGCTTCTCGGGCTTCCAGCGTCGCGGGCGAAACGGCGGCGCGCCGTTCGGCCGCAGCCGCGGTCAACTCGCCGAATGCGGACGGGTGGCCCTGGGCCCGACGCAGCGGCCAGCGCACCAGCAAGCGCTCGAAGGCCCAGGCCACCCCCAGGGCCAGCAGCAGGCTGAAGGTCACGTCGCTGACGTGGTGCCCGCGGGCTTGCACGCGGCCGAAGGCGGTGCCGCAGGCCAGGGCGATGCACAGCGGCCCGGCGCCGGGGAACAGGCGCGCCAGGGCGAGCATGGCGCCGAAGGCCACCGCGGCGTGCTCGGATGGGAAGCCCAAGTCGCTGCCCTTCCAGGGTTGATCGCCGAGCGGCGCGAACAGCCAGCCCGGGTAATCGCCGGTGCGCGGCGGCTCGAGGCGCCGCACCAAAGGCTTGATCAGCGCCGCGGCGGCGCCGGACAGGGCGGCGTTCATCAGCACGTAGAGGCCCAGGGTGGCGCGCTGCCCGAGATCGCGGCGCAGCTGCCCATCCAGCGCCAAACCGAGCGCCAGCAGGATCCAGGTCGGCAGGTAGCCCAGGGATCGCAGCAGGCCATGGAGATCGCCGAAGCGCTGGCCCTTCGGGGCCGCCCAGGAGGTCAGGCCGTCGAAGCCCAGCGAGACCAGGAACAGCGCGCCGGCGGCGGCGAAGGACCATCTCGAGAGCGGCGCTGGCAGCTGCGGCCCGATGGGCGCAAAGGTGAACAGGCGTAGATAGCGGGCGGATGCGGGGGCGGCGCGGCGGGTGTTCATGGGTCGGGAAGAGATTGCACCATTCCAATCCGCTCGCATCCCTGGGATGAATGAAGAAGGGGCAATCTCCAGGAGAATCGCCGATCAAGGCCCTGTTGGGCGGTCGTGGACTTTGGCCCTTGGCCTCCAAAGCGGAGCCTCGAACCGGCGGCGGGGACCTCGGTTCGGTCAGCGCGGGTCGGAGGGCGTGGCGGGGTCTGCGGCATCGAAGGACAAGAGCCGGGCGATCAGCAGCGGGCGCGGGCGTCCGGATTCGGTCACCGTGCCCAGTTCGGCGACGACCTCCAGCGTGTACGCCTCGCTCCAGCGCTCGGCGCTTTGGCCCACCAGGACCACCGGGCGCCCGAGCAAGCCGGGGTCCGGCAAGCGCGTGTCCGCGAAGTCGTCGTAGGAAGAAGGCCGCGCCATGAGCGCCGCGGAGGCGCAGCGCACGCGCGGGTGACCCGGCAGATAAAAGGCCAGCAAGGCCGCGCGGCTGTAGTAGTCGGCGATCAGCGGGGCGTCGGCGGCTTCGCCGGGCAGGGCCAGGGCCGACCAAGCGCTCTGCACACGCTGCTCGACCGCGGCGGCGAAGGCGCGCTGGCCGCTGACGCGATAGAGCGGCAGGCGCACGCCCAGGGGCTCGAGCGCGCCCCCGAGGGCCCGCGCGGCCAAAGGAAAAGTCAGCACCAAAAGCAGGGTCAGCGCTCCGCAGGCGAGCGCGGCCAGCCCCAGGCGGCGCAGGGCCGCGCCGCCCGCCGCCCAGGCGCGGCGCTGGCGTTCGCCGGCCAGCACCGCCAGGGGGCCATAGGCGCCGATGGCCCAGTTCCCCTCGGTCGGCGCGATGCAGCTGACGAGCAAATAGAGCATCAAGACCGGCAGCGCGCTCCAAAGGCACACACGCTGCAGCGTTGGCTCGAGCTGCTGCGCGGCCGATCGGTCGCTCAGCGGGCCGCCCGGCGCGCCGCGCCAGGCCCAGCGCCCCGCCTCGGCCAGCGCCAAGGCCTGCACGGGCCCCGCAGCGGCGAAGGTCATGGCGACATAGGTCACGGGCCAGCGCCAATCGAAGGCCGGCCCGCCGCCGGCGCCGCCGGCCTCGAGGTGCAGCAGCAGATGCCGCACGGTGGCCCAATCGTGCTGCGCGTTCCACAGGAGCACCGGCACAGCGCCGAGGGCGCAGCCGCCCAGGAACAGGCCCAGGGCCAGGGGTCGCTGGGCGTGGGCGCGCAGGACCGGCGCCTGGCACAGGGCCAGGAACACGCCCAGGGCGCCGAGCAGCGCGGTGTACTTGGCCAAGAACGCCTGGGCGAAGCACAGCCCGGCCAAGCCGAGCAAGCCGGCGATCGGCAGACCCGCCGCGGCGCGCCGCAGGGCCCAGGCGGCTAAGGCGGTTCCCGACAGCCAGCCGGCGACCATCTGCATGTCGACGGTCATCAGCGAACCGGAGACCTGGTAGGCGCTGACGGCCTGCAGGGCCAAGGCGCCGAACAGCGCGCCGCGCAGGGCCCCTCCGGCGAGGGCCGCGCCGAGGGCGCCGGCCGCGAAGGTGGCCACGGCGTTCGCCAGATAGGCGGGAAATCGCACGCCCAGTTCGCCGATCCCGAACAGCTTGACCGACAGGGCGATCATCCAGGCCACCCAGGGTCCCTTGGTGTGGTAGGAGAGCGCCGGGCGCCGCGACCAATCCCAATAGTGCGCTTCGTCGGCGGCCAGCTCGAGCGGCCAGAGCAGCCCCTGGCACGCGACCTTGAGGAGCAGCACTGCGAGGGCCAGCAGCACCATCGGCGGCCACCAGCGGCGCGTTTGGGTGGCGATCGAAGGGCTCATCGTCGAGAAGTCCGGGCCAGCGCGGCAGCGGGGGATCCTAGCGGCGGCCCCGTGGAGATCCCATGAAGCCGCTGTCAGGAACGAGCGCGGAGCGCGGCCCGGGCGGCTCAGGCGCCAGGCAGGGCTCGCTCGGTCGGCTGGCGCAGGCCCTCGGCCTGCAGCCGCTCCCAGAGCCAATCGCGCAGGGCGGTCAGGGCCGGCAATTCGAGGCTGCGCTCGGGGTAAGCCAGCCAATAGGCGCGGCGCGTGCGCGCGCGCAGCTGCGGGAAGGGCTCGACCAGGGCGCCGCTGGCCAGTTCCTCGCGCACGAGGAACGAGGGCAGCAGCGCCACGCCCAGGCCGGCGATGGCCGCTTGGATGACCATCAGGTGGTGCTCGAAACGCGCCGCGCTCTGGTAGCGCAGGCCGGGGGCGCCCACCGCGGCGAACCATTCGTCCCAGGCCCCCAGGCGCGACTGCAATTGCAGCAGCGGCATGGCGGCCAGATCCTGGGGTCGATCGAGGCGCGCGCTCGCGAGCAGCTCGGCGCCGGCCACCACCGCGACCTCCTCGTCCATCAGGTGCTCGAGGCGCGCGCCGGGCCAGACCGCCTCGCCGTAGTGGATCGCCGCGTCGAGCAGCTCGACCTCGAAATCGAACACGCCCAGGCGCGTGGTCAATTGCAGCGACACGTCGGGGTGGCGGCGATAGAAGGCCTTGATGCGCGGGATCAGCCAGCGCGTGCCGAGCGTCGGCAGGATCGCCAGGTGCAGCACGCCGCCGGTGGCCGTGTGGGCCTGCATCTCGAGCAGCAGGGCCGAGAGGCGGTCGAGCAGCGCGCGCAGCTTGAGGCCGAAGCGCTCCGCGGCGCGGGTCGGGCGCACGCGCGGGTGCTCGCGATGGAACAGGGCCACGCCGAGCTGGGCCTCGAGCAGCGCCACCTGGCGGCTGACGGCGCCCTGGGTGCGGCCGAGCTCCTCGGCGGCGCGGGTGAAGCTCTGGTGGCGCAGGGCGGCCTCGAAGGCCTGCAGGGCCGTCAGGGAGGGCAGTTCGGGGCGCATCGGGGCTTCCCCGGGGGCGCACGCCGGGGCGAGGCAATCATGAGCTTTCCTCATGCGCCCATGCCAAGAATTCGCCCCCGGGGCCCCTTGGAGTGGGCTAAGAATGGCCTCGAGGAGTCGTCGGGGGCGCCCTGCTGGGGGCGCCCCCTGCTTGCCGAGGCTGGATCCCATGCAAACAACGCATCAAAGCGCCCTGAACGACCTGCTGACCGCCGTGGCTGGAACCCGGCGGGCCGCGGCGCTGCGGGCGCGCCTGTGGAGCCCCGCCCTGGCCGGGTCGGGCGCGGGCCGGATCGGCCGCGGCGAGCTCTCGATGGCCCTGGCGATGCTGCTGTTCGAGGGCGTCCTGGCGCGCGTTCCGATGGCCCGCGCCTACGTGGAAGACCTGCGGCGCGGCGGCCGCCGGGTGGTGCTCGACCACGGCGCCCTGCGCACCGTGGCGGCGCCTTCCGGCGAGCTGCCCAGCGGCCGCCTGGCCTTCGAGCGCTTCCTGGAGCCGCTCGGCTATCGCCTGAACGGCGTCTATCCGCTCGAGCGCCTGTCGATGACCGGCTACGTCTACACGCACCGGGATGCCCCCGAAGACCTGCCGCAGTACTTCGTTTCGGAGCTCGAGGCCGAGCGCTTCTCGCCGCGCTTCCAAGCGGCGGTCCAGCGCGTGATCGGCAGCTCGATCGACCCCCTGCCGGCGGGTTCCCTGGAGCGCCTGGCCGAGCTGTCGGCCGTGGGCAGCTTGCCAGTGGAGAGCGCGGCGCGCCTGCTGCCCGACCTGCTGGCCTGCTTCGATCGCCAGCACGGGGAAGCGCGCCTCGCGGACTACGAGATCCTGCGCGAGGAGAGCGAAGAGATGGCCTGGATCGCCACCGAGGGTCAGGCCTTCAACCAC
>JBIKLM010000184.1:0-8084 GCA_044359835.1 Planctomycetota bacterium | reverse complement strand
GACATCGACGGGCTGTGAGCTGCGCCTGGGGGCCCCTTCGGGCTCCCTTGGCGCGGGGCGGCGGGCGATCCACCGGGTCGCTCGGCGCCGCGGGGCGGGCCGGCTCGCGGATGGGCTGGCCCGCCCTTTGATTAGGCTCTAGAGGAATGGCCAACATTCCCGAGCTCCAGGCGCTGCCGCGAGTCGAGGCGGCGCGCTACGTGCTGCCCCTGCGGGAGGGGGGCTCGATGCCCGGGCTGGTGGAGGATGGCGAGGGGCGCCTGTGGGTGGCCAAGCTGCGCGGGGCGGGGCAGGGGCCGGGCGTCTTGGTGGCCGAGCTGGTGGCCGGGGAACTGGCGCGGGCCCTGGGTTTCGCCGTGCCGACGATCGCGCTGCTCGAGCTGCCGCCGCGTTTCGGGGCCAGCGAAGGCGATCCGGAGGTGCAGGACCTGCTGGCGGCCAGCGTGGGCCTCAACGTGGGGCTCGGGTTCCTGAGCGGGGCCGTGGCCTACGACCCGAGCGGGCGCTGGCCGATTCACGGGGACCTGGCGGCGCGGCTGGTGGCCTTCGACGTGGCGCTCAGCAACGTCGATCGCACCCACCGAAACCCGAACTTGCTGTGGGCCCGGGAGCAGCTCTGGCTGATCGACCACGGGGCGGCGCTGTACTGGCAACACGGCTGGGATGGGCGCCTGCCGGAGCGCGAGCCCGCCCTGCCGCGGCTGCACGAGCACGTGGCGCTGCCCCTGGCGCGCGACCTGCCGGCCGCGGCGCGCGCGCTCTCCGCGGCCCTGCGGCCCGAGCTGTTGCGGGCGGCCTTGGCGCTGGTGCCCGCCGAGTGGCTGGCCGCGGGCGGGGTCGATCCCGAGCAGCGCCGCGCGGCTTTGGTGCAGCGGCTGATCCGCCGCGCCGAGCGCCTGCCCGAGCTCCTGGAGGGCCCGCGATGAGCGCCGAGCGCTGTCCCTACGACTACGCCGTGCTGCGGCTCGTGCCGCGCATCGAGCGCGAGGAGTTCGTCAACGCCGGGGTGATCCTGTTCGCGCGGCGCCTGGATTTCCTGGGGCTCGAGCTCGACGAGCCCGAGCGGCTGTTCCAGCGCGCCCGCGCGCTGTGCCCGCAGCTCGAGCCGCGGCCGATCGAGGCCGCCCTGGCGGGCCTGGCCGCCATCGCCCGCGGGGAGCAGAGCGGCGGTCCGATCGCGGCCCTGTCCCAATCCGAGCGTTTCCATTGGCTGACCACCCCGCGCAGCACCCTGCTGCAGCCATCGACCGTGCACAGCGGCCTCTCCGAGGACCCGCGCGCGACGCTGGCCCGCTTGTTCCGATCCCTGGTGACCCCATGAAGGCCGATTCCACGACCCTCGGCGTGCGCTGCCCGCTCGCTCCGAGCCTCTGGCTCCTGGCCGCAACCGCGCTGCTGTGGAGCGCCGCGCTCGGTGCCTGCCGGAGCCCTCAGGCGGCGGCCGAGCCGTCGGAGCTGTCGGAGCCGCCGGCCGCGGGGCCCGCGGCGCCGCCCGCCTCGGGGGGCAGCGCGGGCGGTTCCTCGTACGCGGAGACCGCGCGAGCCGTGAAGGTCCCGGCCCAGGCCGAGCTGCCGGGCTCCGAGCGCGGTGCGCGCGCCGCGATCGACCCCGCGGAGCTCGAGCGCCTGCGGGCGGCCGGCGAGCGCTTGGTGTTCTTGGCGGGCTCGTGGAGCCCCGCGCAGCTCGCGGAGGCCCGGGCCCTGGCTCCCGAGGTCGAGCTGATCAGCGGGCTCGACCGGAAGAGCGCCCTGGCCCACGCCGCGCGGGCCCAGGGGGTCGAAGCCCAGCTCTTGAGCTCCGAATTCCTGGCCCAGGCCTCCAGGCTGCGTTGGGTCCAGGCCCTCAGCGCCGGTGTCGAGCACACCCTGGCCGTGCCGGGGCTCGCGGACCGCCGCGAGCTGGTGCTGACCAATTCGAAAGGCGTGCACGGGCCGGTGATCGCCGAGCACGTCTTCGCCCTGCTGCTCGCCCATGTGCGCCGCCTCGAGGGCCATCGCCGGGACCAGGCCCGCGGGGACTGGAACGAGGAGGAGGCGGGGCACCATTCCCTCGCCGGGAGCACCCTGCTGATCGCCGGACTGGGCGGCATCGGCGAGCAGGTCGCCCTGCGCGCCAAGGCCTTCGACATGCGCGTGCTGGCCACGGTGCGCACGCCCCGCGAGCGCCCGGCCTGCGTCGACCGGCTCGAGACCGGCGAGCGCCTGGACAGCCTGCTGCCCGAAGCGGATTTCCTGGTGATCTGCCTGCCGCTGACCCCCGAAACCGAAGGGCTGTTCGATGCGCGCCGCTTGGGGCTCCTGCCGCGCGGCGCCTTTCTGGTGAACATCGCCCGCGGCGCCCTGGTGGACACCGAGGCGCTGACCGAAGCCCTGCGGTCCGGGCAGCTCTCCGGCGCCGGCCTGGACGTCACCGAGCCCGAGCCCCTGCCACCCGGGCATCCGCTCTGGAGCTTGCCGGGCGTGATCCTCACCCCGCATGTCGCTGGGAGCGCCGAGTTGACCTTCGAGCGGCGCTGGGCCCTTCAAAAGGAAAACCTGCGCCGTTTCGCGCACGGAGAAGCGCTGCTCAACGTGGTCGATCCGGCCGCCGGCTATTGAGCGCCTGAACGCCGGGCCGTTGGACCGCTGGCAGAGGCGAGTCCGGGGAGCTGCAACCCCGCGGTCGAGGCCCGTGGATTGCCCAGGGGCTGCCTGAATCGGTCCATTGAGCCGCAGAGCGGCACGGCTTCGAGCCCCTGACCGCGCGACAGCGGCACCGCCCGCTTGGGGGGTCGCCCCGAGCCGCTGCGGCTGGGCGCGGCTGTGCTTGCGGATTGCGGTGCGGAAGGGGGGGGCGATCCAAGCAACCCGCCGGCTCCCACGAATCGCGTCCTGGCTGGAGCGCATGAGTTTCGAGGGTTGACACGGGCGGAGTTCGGCCCCCGCTGCGCTGCCTGGGAGGGCGCGGTCGTTGCCGGCAGCCAGCCCTGCGGCACGGCTCGGGATTCGCGGAGCCCGGCGTTCGCCGGCCTGGGACGTTGCAGATGGATCGCCGCCGCATGCAACGCTCCCGGGGCAGCCGATCATGAACGGCCCGAGAGCGGAGTCGCGACCGCACGCGACCCGATAGGCGCTTCCCCGCGAACGGTCGCAGGGATTTACGTTTTTGATACGACGACAGCATTACACAACCCTTACAGGGATTCCCAGTTGTGTTGGCTGCGGTCGGGCTGACCGCATGTCATGCATGGGGGCAGCGCCGGCCGGTCGCCGTGCGCCGCTGAAGCGGACAGCCTGTACTCCGCACGACCCGAGGATGCCCCCATGCAATCCAATCCTTCCGAGGAAATCCCCCCGAGCGCGAACGACGCCGATCGCGCCCGCGTCGAGGCCCGCCGCAACCTGCTGAAAGGCGGTGCCGCCGGCCTGGCTGCAGCTGCCGCCCTGGCGATGCATTCGCAGAGCGGGGCTGCCAAGCCCTCCGCGCAGCCGACGCCGATCCGTGCCGGTGGGCCGGTCAAGGCCGGCTGGCTCGGAATGCTCGAGCCGCGCAGCTGAGCCTCTGCGGAGCGGGGCCTCGCCCCGCGGGACGCGAACCCGCGCGGTCTCGACCGAGCGGTTCGCTGGGCCGGTCCGAATCGGACCCGGCTCGCGGTCGCAGCACAGCGACCGAGGCTGTCCCGGCATGCAGCCAGGTCGGCCACCCCTCAATGACATCCGACGACCGATTCGCCCATGCAACTCTCTCCCCAGCCTCCGCACCCCACCGCCACCGAGATCTCCACGTTCGAGCTGCTGACGCTGCCGATCGCGCCCGGATTCGTGACCATCGCGCGCAAGGTCGTGCAGGGCTACTTCCTGAACTTCTCTAACCTGTGCTCGGGGACCTTCACGTTCCGCCTGCTGCTGGTGATCCCGACCTTCGACCAGAGCAACCAGTGTGACCTGCCCCAGGACCGTGAGCTGACCCTGACCGGCATCCCGGGCGGCCCCCAGATCGACCCGTCCGGCATCGGCAACCACCAGTCGATCTTGGACGTCACCGGCGGCCCCGCCGCCCAATTCTGTCAGACCAACTTCGGTGAGCTGATCTACCTGGGACCGACCTTCAACGGCTGCGCCAAGGTCTTCGTCACGGACCTCTACAAGATCTGCGGCGGCTGGTCGGGCCTGTGGACCCTGCTGCCCAACCTGAACCCCGCACCCAACGGCCCGAACCTGATCGCCAACGGGCGCTTCGAGGTGCGCGGCTGGTCTTCCATCGGCATCTTCGAGGCCGAGACCAAGAAGACCGAGCTGCTGCTGAACCCGGAGCTGCGCGGGACCTACTTCCCGCAGAGCCTGCAGACCGCCGGTGACCCCGTGTCGCCCGCGGACCTGTCCCAGACCCAGAGCGGGCTGGCCCTGGCTTCCGGCCGCGCTCGTACCAGCCTGCAGGCGGCCAATTTCCAGGACGTGGTGTTCCCCGACGTGGTCAAGAAGTGGATCACGATCAACGGCATCAATCCGAAGCTGGTCCAGCCCTTCGGCGAGCAGCTCGGCTGCCTGCTCGGCGGCTGATCCGGGCGGGCTCGGTTCAGGGGCCCCGGCGCGGGCATGGGTCCCCATGGACCGGTCTTTCTTGGACCGGGCCCCCGTGGACTAGGCCCCCGTGGACTAGGCCCCCGGCGGCCCAGCTGCGCCGACCGGAGGTCTCCGCGGCGCGAACGGTCCCCGTATGACCCCTGTCGCCGGGGGTCGGGGAGCCTCTGGCTCCCCGGCGGGCCGGACTCCCCGGGGTTCTGGCCTGCCAGGCGGGCGGAGCGGGAGCTCGGAAGCCCGCTCCGTCCGCCCCTGACCCCCAAGACCGCCCAGGGCGACCCAGTGGCCTGGGGCGGCTGCGGCCCGGCAGCCTGGAGCGGCCGAGCCGATGTTTCCCCGGGCGTTCAGGCCGCGCGCTCGAGGGCGGAGGCCTCGCGGTCGCTGAACACGGGGGCCACGGCTGGCAATCCGCGGGGCCCCGCGCGGCGGGCGAGCCGGCGCTCGTGGCCGCACAGGTGCAGGCACAGGGGGAACAGCGGGCCGAGCAGCAGCCCGAGCGGCGCGGCCGCCAGACGCCCGCGGGTGCCGCGTTGCAGCAGCGCCGCCGCCAGCGCAGCCAGCAGTCCGAGCGCGGCATGGGTCGGGCGGACCCAGCCGGGCAGCCCCTGCCCGGCCTGCAGATCGCCCAGCGCGGGATCATTGGCGGCAAAGGCGTTGGCCGGCAGGTCGCACAGGCGCGCCGCCAGCAGGGTGCGCCGACGGGATTCCGCCCGCCGCCCCTGGCGCGAGGTGTCGAACTCCCGGATCGCCCGGCCGCTTCCGTCGATCAGCAGCGAGGTGTGCCGCCCCAGCACATCCGGCAGCTTGCGAAGATGCAGCGGCGCCGGCACGTCCCGCAGCAGAGTTTCTGCGGTCATCAGGTCTTCTCCGGGGCTCACGGAGACCCAGCCGCTTCCGTCGTAGCGGTAGGTTCCGATCTCCGTGCGCACCCCGTCCGCGCGGCGCTTGAGCAGCGCCAGTTCGACCCAACTCGAGCGCAAGAACAGGGACTCGACCCCCAGCAGCTCACCGGGAGGGCCCGGGAATGGTTCCATGGCCCTGCCGGGGGCCGCGCAGTCCAGCCGCCAGAAGGTGCCGTCGCCGAGGTCCAAGAGCAGATCCTGCTCCAGCAGTCGGACCTCTCGGGACAGGGGCCGTCCGTCGCCGCGCTGGGGGTAGAACTCGATGCTCAGGCGATCGGACTCGCCCCGGCGGTGTCTTTTGTCTGCGGCCGCTTCGTAGGTCACCGCCAGACGGCCATCGGGAAGCAGGTGGGAGACCGTCGCGCTGACCGCAACATCGCGCCGGGCCCCGGCGAAAGCGGCTCCGAAGGCCGGCCAGTCGGGGTCCTCGAGCTTGGCTACGAAGATCAAGGGCCGACGCTGCACCCCCGCTTGGAACTGGGCTTTCCGCGACGCATGGCTGCCCTTGCGCGTCTCGCTTTGCGCCAGATCGTCCTTCAGGACCTGCGTCGAACCCAATACCGGCGGCGGCTTGTAGAGCCGCAGCTTGCTGCGCTCCACCGCCACCGGCGGGCCGCCATCGAGGGGCTCGAGGCGGAAGTCGCGATCGTCGCTGAACAGTTCATACACCCGGCCCTGTCCATCGACCTCGAGACTGGGCTCGACCGCCTCCAGTCGCAGGTGCATCAGCTGGCCGAGCTGGACACGCAGGGCATCGATGTTCGGCCAGAGGCACAGCAGCAGTGCCGCCGCGGTCAGGGCGGTGCGCGGTTCGCTGGCCGGCGCGACCGCCTCGGGTCGTGCGAAGGTGCGATGGGAGTACAGCCACAGGCCCAGCCCCGCCGTGCCCAGGATCAAGCAATAGGCCCATAGGCCCAGGGGCACCGGAAGCAAGCGGCCCAGGTCCCGGCCCCAGGCGTGCAGTCCGTGCAAGCCTAGATAGCCCAATCCCAGCCGCGCACCGATCGCCAGCCCACCGCGCTTCGAGCCACGGGACGACAGCTCGCCGGCGCTCCAGCTCGCAAAGGCCAGGCAGAAGAGCTGCGGCAGCACCCACAGGGCCTCGTGGATCAGCACCAAAGGTTGGCCGCTGCGCACCGCCAAGCGCACTTCGATCGCCAGGACGCCCAGCAGGAAAAAGGCCGAAAGGCCGAGCCCCACGATCGACTTGGCGGCGTGGATCTTCCGCGCCGGCGTGCCGCGATGTACCAGCAGCGGCAGGAGACCGCGCCAGCGCTCGAGGCCGAATTGCACCAGCGCCAGACCGAAGGGCAGGGCGATCGCCAGGCGCGCCAGGTCGCGGGACGCGCTCTTGTCCACGAGCAGGGCCTGAACATCCCCGCTGTCGTGGGCCAACAGGGGAATGCTGACCAACAGGGTCAGGATCAGCCCGGCCCAGAAGGCGCGCCAGACTTCGTAACGCAAGAGCGCGATCATGCCGACCTCCGAGATTCGCTGAGCAGACCGAGGAACAGATCCTCGAGCCCCGGGCAGGGCCCGATCTCGAGGGGACCGAAGCTGGCCAGCTCCGCCAGCGCCGCGCGGTCCTTGGCATAGAGCTCGAAACCGCCACGGCGGCGCCGTGCCGCCAGCAGGCCCGGCCGCGCGGCCAGCTCGGCGGCGTCGAGCCCGCTGGCCGTCAGGAAGCCGTGATGGACGCCGCTGCGCAGGCTGTCCAGGGAGGCGTCCAGGAAGGCCCGGCCCTCGTGCAGCACGACCACGCGGTCCGCCAGGCGCTCGACGTCGGAGAGCACGTGGCTGGTGAACAGCACCGAGGTGCCGCGTTCCGCCAGGGTGTCGATCACCGCTTCGAGCACCTCGCGGCGCGCGATCGGGTCGAGGCCCAGGCCGGGGTCGTCGAGCACCAGCAGCTCCGGGTCGCAGGCCAGGGCCACGATGATCGACAGCTGGGCGCGCATGCCGCGCGAGAGGTTGCCGACCCGCGCGCGGCGCTCGAGGCCGATCGCCCCCAGGCGCTCCTCGGCCAGGGCGCGGTCGAAGCGCCGGCGCGTGCCGGCCTCGAAGTCGAGCACCTCGGCGATGCGCAGCCCCTGGAAGTGCGGATGGTCCTCGGGCACGTAGCCGATGCGCTCGCGGGCCTCGCCGTCGAGCTTGGCCGCGTCCTGCCCGAGCACCGACACGCGGCCGGAGTGGGGCGCCAGGAAGCCCATCAGCATCTGGATCGAGGTCGATTTGCCCGCGCCGTTGCGGCCGAGCAAAGCGGTCACCTGACCGCGCGGAGCACGGAAATCGAGTCCGCGCACCACCCAGCGGTCGCCATGGCGCCGCCACACGTCTTGGAATCTGATCGCGTCCATCAGGAAGCCCTCCGCGTCGCATCGGGCGAATCGAAAGACCGGGGCTGGCCCCGATCGGTATCTGGTTCGTTGGGATTTTTTTGCGCCTCGGGCGCCGGTGCCCCGCTGGCCGGGCCTGCGGGGAGTTGCTCGAGGGCCGCATCCAGGGCCGCGCGCACCGCGCCCCCGCCGAGCCCGAGGTGGAAGGCCTCCACCGCCAGGCGCTCCGCCAGGCGCGCCAGCTCGCGCCGGCGGTGTTCCTCGCTGAGGCCGCTCTGGCCGCCGC
>JBIKLM010000183.1:0-8160 GCA_044359835.1 Planctomycetota bacterium | reverse complement strand
TGGGTCAAGGACCAGCAGGTGGTGGTCGAAGACGGCCGGGTGGTCGAATACCGCGTGACCATGCTGGTGACCTTCGTACTGCGCGACAAATGAGCGCTGGACCGCGGGCAGGCAGCGGGCTGGGGGCCGAAGACCGAGGACCGGCGCTGGCGTCTCCCCGGGGCTTGCCGCCCCTGATGCTGCTGCTGCTGGCCCTGCCGATCCTGGCCTCGCCCCCCTCGGTGCGGCTTCCGGATGCCGTGCCTTCAGGGCCCAGCGCCGCAGCGGGTCCCCCTCTGGCGCCGGATCCCGATGGGAACGAGATCCGCGAGTTCGTCGGGCGCTGGTGCCTCGAGTGCCATGCGGGCCCTGAGGCGGAGGCGGCCGTGGACTTCGAGCGAGCCCTGCTCCTGCCCCTCGAACAGGACGAGGCGCTCTGGCTGCGCGCCGCGCGGCGCCTCGAGAAGGCCGAGATGCCGCCCCGCTCCGCGCCCCGCCCGGAGCCCGATGAGCTGGTCCAAATGGCCGCGAAGCTGCGCCAGCAGCTCGAGCGCGCCTATTCGCCGTCCCTGCCGCCGGCCCTGGAAGCGCCGAGCCTGCGCCGCTTGACCCGCTCCCAGCTCCGCCACGGGGCCATCGATCTCCTGGGCGTGGATCCCAGCGGGCTCGAGCGCTGGCCCGCGGATCCCCTGGCCCACGGGTTCGACCACCTGCCGGAGTCCCTGGCCCTCGACGAACGCGCGCTCGAGCGCCAGCTCGAGTTCGCCGAAGAGGTGGCCCAGCTGGCCCTGCCGCTCGGCCTCGACGAACTGCCCGGACCACGGCGGGTCGCAGGCCGGGACCTCTCCGGGGGCCACACCCGGGACGAGTCCCGCGTGCTGAGCAGCCAGGGCAAGCTGCGCTGCGAGGTCGATCTGCCCCGCGCCGGCCGCTACCGCCTGAGCGCCTGGGTCTTCGCCGACCAGGCCGGCGACGAACCCGCCCGGGCCGAGCTGTGGGCGGACCAGCGCCGCGGGCCGGCGTTCGAGGTGCGCGCCACAGCGGCCCCCGGGGAGCGCATCGAATGGCTCTTCGAGGTGCCCGCGGGAGGCTCGAACGAGCTGGCGGTGGCCTTCATCAACGACTTCTGGCTGCCGGCGGACAAGTCCCCCGACGGCCGCGCCAAGGACCGCAATCTGGGCCTTTCGCGGATCGAACTCGAAGGGCCCCTGGACGAGCTGCCCGCCAGCGTCTTCGAACGCTCCCTGGCGCTGCGCGAGGGCCTGCCCCTGCGCGGCCAGGGCGCCTGGCCCGCGGCGCTCCCGAAGGCCCTGCTCGAGCGCTTGATGCGGGACCTGTGGCGCGGCGCTGGCAGCGCCGCGGAGCGCCGCGAGGTGCTGGAGCTGGCCGGCGAAAGCAGCGGCCGCGGCGCCCTGCGCGACCTGCTGATCGCGCTGCTGGCGAGCCCGCACTTCCACCTCGATCTCGAGCGCAGCGAGGCGAGCGCCGCCGCCGGCCGGCCCCTCGAGGGCAGCAGCCTGATCACGCGCCTGGCTCTGTTGCTGCTCGACGCGCCGCCGGACGAAGAGCTGCTGGCGCGGGCCCGCCCGGGGCTGGCCCTCGATCCGGACGCCGTCGAGGGCCTGGCGCGTGAGCTGCTCGCGGACCCGCGGGCCGCGCGCTTCGTGCGCGCCTTCGGCGAACAATGGCTCGGGCTGCGGGCCCTCGAGCAGCGCCGCATCGATCGCACCGTCTGGCCGGACGCCCCCGAGGGCCTGCTGGCCTCGATGGCGGCCGAGCCCCTGCTGCTGCTCGAGGCGGTGCTGCGGGAGCGGCGTCCGATCCGCGAGCTGCTCGATGCACGCTTCACCTTCGTGGATCGCACGCTGGCGGACTGGTATGGACTTCCGGCCCCCGCCGGGGCCGGCTTCGAGCGGGTCTCCCTCTCCCAGAGCGGGCGCCGCGGGCTGCTGACCCAGGCGGCGATCCTGACCCTGACCAGCGACCCGGCGCGCACCACGCCGGTCAAGCGCGGCAAGTGGGTGCTGGAGACCCTGCTCGGCTCGCCGCCGCCGCCCCCCCCGCCAGGCGTAGGCAGCTTGGACGAGGTCGGCCCCGCCTCGCTGGGGCTGGGACTGAGGGCGCGGCTCGAGCAGCACCGCCGCCGCCGGGACTGCGCCGCCTGCCACGCCGCCCTGGATCCGCTCGGGCTGGCGCTGGAGGGCTTCGACGCCCTGGGCCGGGCGCGCGACAGCGAGCAGGGTCAGCCGATCGACACGCGCGTCGAACTCGCCGACGGACGCAAACTTTCGGGGGCTCGAGAGCTCGTACAGGACCTCGCCACGCCCCGCGCGAGCCCCCTCGATCCGAGCTTCGCTCGCGGCCTGTCCGAACGCCTGCTCACCTACGCCCTGGCCCGGCCCCTGGCGCCCGCCGATCGAGCGCTGCTCGGTCGCCTGGTCGCCCGCGGCGTGGAAGTCTCCCTCGAGGACCTGCTGATCGAGATCGTGCGCTCGGAGAGCTTCCGCCTGCGCGCCGCTCCGCCCGCGAGCCGCTGAGGAGCACAAGCACCCGCGTCGCGGCCACTGCCCGCGCCTGCCCGGGGTCCGCCCGGGACCGCAGGCTCCGAGCGCAGGCTCCGAGGCCGCCCGCGAGGCATCGAACCCGCCCCCACCGCCCCATGCAGCCCGACTTCCACACCTCGCCGGACCGCCGTCGCTTCCTGCGCCAGAGCGCCCTGTTCCCGCTGCTGCCCGCGCTGCTCGCCGGCCAGCGCGGCCAGACGGCGCCGGCCCGGCTGCTCTACGTGTATGTGCCGAACGGGGTCTGGCTGCCGGACTTCCGCCCCGCGGCCCTGGGGGAATTGGGCGAATTGCCTGCGAGCTTGGCGCCCCTGGCCCCCTGGCGCTCGCGGCTGCTCGCGCTCTCCGGCTTCAGCGCCGACAAGGCCCGCGCCAACGGCGACGGGCCCGGCGACCATGCCCGGGCAGCGGCCAGCTTCCTGACCGGAGTGCAGGCCAAGAAGACCAGCGGCGAGGTGCAGCTCGGCCCGTCCGCGGACCAGCTCCTGGCCCGCGCGATCGGTTCGGCCACGCTGCTGCCCAGCCTGTGCCTCGGCACCGAGGAGTCGCTGACCAGCGGCGAATGCGATTCGGGCTACGCCTGCGCCTATTCGAGCCATGTCTCCTGGCGCGACGAGCGCTCGCCCGCGCCCAAGGACAGCGACCCGCGGCGCCTGTTCGAGCGCCTGTTCCGCGGCGGCGGCGGACTCACCGCCGATCGCCGGCGCGAGCGCGACCTGCGCCGCCGCAAGGTGTTGGATCTGCTCTGGAGCCAGTCGAAGGGCCTGCTCACGCAACTGTCCGGCGCCGATCGCGAGCGCGCCGAGCCGGTGCTCGCCGGCTTGGCCGAGCTCGAGCGCCAGCTCGAGCAGGGCGGCGACGATTTCCAGCAGGTGCCGGACTCCGCGCGGCCCCCGGAGCCGATCGACTACGACAGCCGGGCCCGCGGGCTGATCCAGGTGCTGGCCTTGGCCTTCGCCACCGATCGCACCCGGGTGGCGACCTTGATGCTCGGCAACGAAGGCAGCAACCGGCCCTATCCCAACCTGTCCGAGCCGGAGGGGCATCACTCCCTGTCGCACTACGGCGAGGATCCGGACAAGCAGCGGCGCATCGCGCGCATCAACCGCTACCACATCGAGCTGCTGGCCGAACTCCTGCGCCAGCTCGAGTCCTTCCAGCTCGGCTCCGGCACGCTGCTCGATCAGGTGCAGATCGTGTATGGCTCGGGCATCGCCGACGGCAACAAACACGACCACGGGGATCTGCCGCTGCTGCTGATCGGAAACCCTCCCGCCGGCGGCCGCCCGCGCCCGCTGGGCCGCCATCTGCGGATGCCCAGCGAAACGCCGCTCAACGACCTGCACCTGACGCTGCTGGCGGACTTCGGCGTGGCGCCCGAGGCCTTCGGAGATGGCCGCGGAGCCCTGGACCTGGGCCTCGCGGAAGGTGCCTGAGTTCCCGGGACGCGAGCGGAGAGCGGCGCTCCGCCCCGGACCGGGCCGGCCAAAGCCCGGCGCCGGGCGGCGGTCTCCGGCCGCGAGCCCAGCCGGAGGGACGCGGCCCGGCACGGAATTCGGGCTCGGGCGGCTCGGGCGCAGCCCGAGTCGATTTTTTCTGAGCCTGTCAGCCGATCGCGCGGCTGCCGCCGTTCGGCCGCTGCGGATCGTCGGCGGGCAAGCCGCCGGCGAGGCCTGTGCGGTCCGAGTTCCAAGCGGTCTGCCCGGCCGGCGAGGCCGACTGCCCTTCGCCTGCGGCGGCGGACTGGGCGGAGGGCCCTGGCCGCATGGAAACCAGCAGGGGCGCCGCCGGGCGGGCCGGCTCGCCCCGCTCGGCCGGCCGGCCGGCTACCAAGCGCTCGATGCGTTCCGCCAGCTTCCTGGCCATGCGGCGGCCGCGGCGCTGCCACTGGATCAGCTTCCCGGACCAGCCCTGTTGGAGGCTGTTGAGCTCCTTCTCGAGCGAGCCACAGTGGCGCAGCACCGCGTCCAGCAGCACGCGCTCGTCCTCCTCCATGGGGGCCGGGCGCTGACCGAGGCGCGCAGCGGCCAGGTCGAGGGCGCGGCGATAGCAGCGCTCGATCCCGTCGAGGTGCATCTGCTCGGTGAAGCGCGACCCGCGCTGGGCTCCGGCCCGCGAGAACCGCGTCCAGGTCACCTCATCGGTCAGCAGCCGGCGCATAGCGGCGGCGAAGGCCTCCGCATCGCCCACCGGCACGAGCAGGCCGCTGTCGGCTTCGGGCAGGCCGCCGATCGAATGGGCCACGATCGGCAGGCCCGCGGCGTTGGCGTCGAAAGTCACCAGCGGCAGGGCTTCCATCCAGATCGACGGGATGGCGAGCAAACGGGCGTGGGCCATGCGCTCGCGCACGGTCTCGATGTCGGTAGCGCCGCGGAACAGCACCCGCGCCTCGAGACCGAGGCGCGCAAGCCGCTGCTCGAGCCCGGTCCGCTCGGGGCCGTCGCCGATCACCTCGAGCCGCGCCGACGGCTCGAGGGCCGCCAGGCGCGCGAAGGCCTCGACCAGGGTGTGCACGCCCTTCTCGCGCTCGAGCCGCGCGACCACCAGCACCAGCGGCTCGCGCTCCTGGGCCGCCGGCGGCTCGCCCCGGCGCGCCTTGGCGACCGGGTAGTAGGGCAGGCTCACCACCTCGCACATCCCGGCCGCCAGGAGCCGCGAGCGCAGGTGCTCGGTCGGGGCGATCAGCACATCCACCGCGCCGCGCACCAGCTTGAGCCGCGCGCTGGCCGCCAGCACCGAGCCCGGGTTGAAGGGGTAGTTCTTGGTGCAGCCGTGGCGGAAACACTCCGCGCCAGGGCCGCTCTGGCAGGGGCGCCCATCGCCGTGCACAGCCCAGGAATTGGGGCACAGCAAGCCGTAGTCGTAGATCGTCTCCACGATCGGCAGGCCGCTGGCGGCCAGGTCCGAGTACAGCTCGAGGGGCAGGCCCGGGACCTGGTGCAGGTGCACCAGCTCGGGCTCGAAGTCGGCGATCAGGCGGCCCAGCTCGCGCTGCAGGCGCCAATCGCTGGCCAAGCGCTCGGGGTCGTAGGCGGGGCGCCGCACCACCCGCCGGGTCCGCTCGCGCAGCGAAACCCGCAGGCTGGTGCCGAAAAAAGCGTTCTGATGGCCGCGGGCCGCCAAGGCGGCCATGACCTGCTCGCGGTGCACCTCGGCGCCGCCGACCAGCTCATGGTGTTGGCCGATATGGAGGATTCGCATGGGTCAGCGGGCTGCTGTTCTCCAATCGGCAGGCCGAACAGCGCCGCAGGCTCTTTCCCTTCGCCATGGGCCGAGTTACGCAATTTTTACAATCGAACGTCCCACTAATGGGACGCTTCGCCCGCAATCCTCGGGATCCAGCCCGGCCGAGGCCAGGGAGGCCTCCCCCGGGAGAACCCGCGACCCCGCAGGGGCCCGAGAGACGTGCCTCCGATGCTGTAAATGCTTTTTAGGAAACCGGTTGCGATTACCAGCGCCGCTGCGCCGCGGGGCTCACCGCCCGCCGGCGGCCGCCTCCAAAGGGCGCGGACCGGGCCGGTCCGGCGCCCGCCGGGTTGCTCCGTGCGAAATGAGACGAATAACGGAGCAAGGCGGCCGCCCGTGGCCCGCATGCGCGCCGTCGCCGGCTGAGAACTGCGGGAGCCCCGGGTCCAGGCCCCCCACAAGGCGCTGCGCACCGCCGTCGCAACCCGCCGTCGCAACCCGCCGTCGCAACCCGCCGTCGCAACCCGCCGTCGCAACCCGCCGTCTCACCGCTCGCCGCACCGCTCGCCGCACCCAAGTCCGGATCGTCGCAGGATTTCAGGCCACCAGGGACCTCAGCGGGACTCGAAGAGCGCCTCGAGCAAGCGCTGGGCGGCCGCTCCGGCCGTGACCTGACCCGCGGCCACTCGGTCCTCGAGTTCCCTGCGCAGGCTGAGCGTGCGCGGCGAGCGGCGCAGGGCCCGCTCGAGGGCCAGCCCGACCTCGCTCTGGAACCAGATCCGGCGCTGGTCCCGGCGGCGCTCCTCGAAGCGGCCCGCGGCGCGGCGCGCGGCCAGTCGCGCTTCGATTTCGCTCCACAGCTCGGCCACCCCCTGTCCGGTGTGGGCGCTGATCGCCGCGACGTGCGGGGGCGGGTCCTCGAGGGGCCGCAGGGTGTGCAGCGCACCGGCGAGCATGGCCGCATAGGCCTCGGCCGCGGATCGATTCGGACCGTCGGCTTTGTTGACCGCCAAGACATCGGCCAGCTCGAAGATGCCGCGCTTGATGCCCTGCAACTCGTCGCCGGCGCCCGCCAGGGCCAGCACCAGGAAGAAATCCACCATGCCCGCGACTTCGATCTCGGCCTGACCGACGCCGACGGTCTCGATCAGGAGCAGATCGAAGCCCGCGGCCGAACACAGCAGGGCCGCTTCGCGCGTGCGCCGCGCCACGCCGCCCAGGTGGGCCGCGTTGGGGCTCGGGCGGACGTAGGCGGCGGGGTGCTGCGCCAGCAGGTGCATGCGGCTCTTGTCGCCCAGCAGCGAGCCGCCCGAGACGGTGCTGGAGGGGTCGATGGCCAGCACCGCGACACGCCGGCCGCAGCGCTCGACCAGGTGCAGGCCGAGGGTCTCGATCAGCGAGCTCTTGCCCGCCCCGGGCACCCCGGAGATCCCGATGCGCACGGCCAGGTCGCCGCGCTCGAGCAGCAGGGACAGGAGCTCCTCGGCCCGCGGCCAATCCTCTGGGCGCTCGCTTTCGACCAGCGTGATGCCGCGCGCCAGGGCCAGGCGCTCGCCGCGCAGGATGCCCGCCGCCAGGGCCTCGGGGCTGCGCGGATTCACCGCTGCTCGGCTTCCAAGCGCTCGAGGATCGAATCCGCCGCCTCGGCGATGACCGTCCCGGGGCCGAACACGGCCACGGCCCCCGAAGCCAACAGCGCGGGCACATCGCGGGGCGGGATCACGCCCCCCACCACGATCAGGATGGCCGCGCCGCCGCCTTGGTCCAGGGCCGCGCGCAGGGCCGGCACCAGCGTCAGGTGCCCGGCCGCCAGGCTGCTGACGCCGACCACGTGCACATCGTTCTCGAGGGCTTGGCGCGCGGTTTCTTCCGGGGTCTGGAACAGCGAGCCCACGTCGACGTCGAAGCCCAGGTCCGCGAAGGCGGTCGAGATCACCTTCTGCCCGCGGTCGTGGCCGTCCTGCCCCAGCTTGGCCACGAGGATGCGCGGCCGACGGCCCTGGCGCTCGAGGAATCGGGCGGTGCGCTGGCGCACGGACTGGATCTGGGCGTGTTCGGCCCCCATTTCGGCACTGTAGACGCCGCGCACGGTCTGGGGCTCGGCCCGGTGGCGCCCGAAGACCCGTTCCAGGGCCAGGGAGATCTCGCCCACGGTGGCCTTGGCCCGCGCCGCGACCACGGCGCCCTCGAGCAGGTTGCCCTGGCCGCTGGCGGCGATCGCCGTCAGGCGCTCGAGCGCCGCCCGGGTGGCCTCGCCGTCGCGCTCGGCGCGCAGGCGCTCGAGGCGCTGGATCTGGGTAGCGCGCACGGCGCGGTTGTCGATCGAAAGCACCGGCACGTCCTCGGGATCCGACTGGCGGAAGCGGTTGACGCCCACCAGGGTCTGCCGGCCCGAATCGATGCGCGCCTGGGTCCGCGCTGCGGCCTCTTCGAT
>JBIKLM010000107.1:0-10885 GCA_044359835.1 Planctomycetota bacterium | reverse complement strand
CGCTGCGCGCCGATCCCAGCCTCTGCGGGCCGCGACCGCCGCGACCGGCGAGACGATCTCGA
Source organism: Planctomycetota bacterium (assembly GCA_044359835.1). Taxonomy (GTDB): domain Bacteria; phylum Planctomycetota; class UBA1135; order UBA1135; genus JBIKLM01. Next base: position 10,823 of record JBIKLM010000107.1, on the reverse strand, counting down.
CCGATCCGCGGGTTGCCCTCGGAGCCCGTGGATGAAGATCCCAGTGCAATCCGCCGGCGAGAGCCCGCGGATCGCCACCCCCGCCAGCCCAGCGCTCGCGGCCGCTGCCCAAGGGCGGCCCCGCGGCCTCCCGTCGGCCTTCCAAGGAGCCCCACGGCGGCCGATCGATGACCTCGAAACCGGGCCAGGGGGACCGGGACCCCGGGCTCGCCCGGCCAGGTCGCGGCGCCCCAAAGCCTTGCCCGAGCGGCCCGGAACGCCCGCTCCGCGGCTGCTGGCACGAAAGTTGACTGGCTGGTCTTGACAGCCGGGGCATAGGGATTGCTAGTCTCCCGGGTCCAGGACGGGAGCCCGATCCCCCCTTGACCGCCCTTCGGACCTCGCTCCCTCGCCTGCGGCCCGTCTCCCAGGACTCCGATCCCTCGTCGACCTCCGGGTTCGGCCGGCCGCTCCTCGCTCCGGTGGATCCCGCCCCATTGGTTTCGGCTTCCTGCGGAGGCCGTGCCGCGCAGATCGACACCGCTGCCCACGCCATCCAACGGCTGACCTGCGCCCGCAACGATCCGGCCAGCCGTCCACCCCGCGCTCTTTCCAGCCGCTCCCTCCCGAGGAGCCCCGAGCCTCGCGGCCCGGCGCCCCTCGGCGACGACGCCCCCCGTCGCCAGAGCGGGCCAGCACCGCTTCTCAACCTCCGAGTCGCCCGATGACTGTGCACAGCTACCCCGTTCGCACCTTCGCCCGCTACCAGGACATCCTCGAGGTCCCGAACCTGGTCGAGATCCAGCGCAAGGCGTACGAGGACTTCCTCCAACTCGAGGTGCCCCAGGGGTCGCGCCCCGATGAGGGGATGGAAGCGCTGCTGCGGGAGGTCTTCCCGATCTACTCGTACGACAAGACGATGTGCCTCGAGTACGTCGGGTACGACCTCGGGCGTCCGCGCTACACGATCGACGAGTGCCGCAAGCTGCGCCTGACCTTCGGCTATCCGCTGAAGGTGCGGCTGCGCCTGGTCAAGCCGGAGCCCATCGAAGAAGAGGTGTATCTGGGCGAGATCCCGCTGATGATCGGCGGGGGCGAGTTCATCATCAATGGCTCCGAGCGGGTCATCGTCAGCCAGCTGCACCGCTCCCCGGGCGTGGACTTCTCGGTCGACGTGTCGACGACCGACAAGAAGCTGCACGATTGCTGGATCATCCCGGAGCGGGGCTCCTGGATCGAGCTGAACGTCACCAAGAAGGACGTTCTGACGGTGCGCATCGACCAGTCCGGCAAGTTCTCGGCCATCACCCTGCTGCGGGCGATGGACGAGAAGCTGTCGACGGACCAGGACATCCTGCGGGCCTTCTACAAGACCAAGGTCGTCAAGAAGACCAAGACCCAGACCGAGACCGCCTTCGCCAAGCTGATCACCGGCCGCTACGTGGTCGGCGACCTGGTGGTGCTCAAGACCGGTGAGGTGCTGGTGCCGTCGGGCAGCCAGATCTCCGAGTCGGCGGCCCTCGAGATCGCCGCCAGCGAGCTGGCCCAGGTCGAGATCGTCGACGAGGCCCCCGAGACCCTCGACCTGCTGATCCTCAACTCCCTGGCTGAAGACCCCTGCGCCAGCCACGAGGACGCGCTGATCAAGATCTACAGCCGGCTCCGTCCGGGCAACCCGGCCCAGCTCGAGAAAGCCCGCGAGCTGTTCCACGAGAAGTTCTTCGATCCCCAGCGCTACCGCCTGGGCCGCGTCGGCCGTTTCCGCCTGAACCGGAAGTTCACCCAGGACGTCGCCGAGGACACCCAGGTCCTCAAGGCCGAAGACATCGTCAACTCGATCAAGTACATCATCGAGCTGCGCGCCGGCCGCGGCGAGATCGATGACATCGACAACCTGGGCAATCGCCGGGTTCGCACCATCGCCGAGCTGGCTGGCGACGAGTTCCGCAAGGGCCTGCTCAAGCTGCGCCGCACCGCCCAGGAGCGCATGAACCTGGAGAACCCGGAGACGGTCTCCCCGCGCAACCTGATCAACAGCAAGACCTTCTCCAGCGCGGTCGAGTACTTCTTCGGCCGGGGCGAGCTCAGCCAGGTGGTCGACCAGACCAACCCGCTGTCCCAGCTGACCCACGAGCGGCGCCTGTCGGCCCTGGGCCCGGGAGGCTTGAATCGCAAGCGCGCCGGCTTCGATGTGCGCGACGTGCACCTGTCGCACTATGGCCGCCTGTGCCCGATCGAGACCCCTGAAGGGTCGAACATCGGCCTGATCTCGAGCCTGGCCCTGTACTCGAAGATCGACCAGTACGGCTTCCTGTGCGCGCCGTATCGCATCGTCGAGAAGGGGCGGCTGACCGAGAAGGTCGTCTACCTGCGCGCCGACGAGGAGAGCGGCAAGGTGATCGCTCCGGCGGACACCGATGTCGACGCCAAGGGCCACTTGGTCGGGCCGCGCGTGCTGGTGCGCCGCGACGGTGACAACTACGAGATCGCTCCGACCGAGGTCAGCTACATCGACGTCAGCCCCAAGCAGATCGTCGGCGTCTCGGCGTCCCTGATCCCGTTCCTCGAGCACGACGACGCCAACCGCGCGCTGATGGGCTCGAACATGCAGCGCCAGGCCGTGCCGCTCCTGATCTCCGAGCCGCCGCTGGTCGGCACCGGCATGGAGAAGATCGTCGCCAAGAACACCGAGATGGCGTTGCGCGCCAAGAAGGACGGCACGGTCGCCTATGTGGACAGCCAGGTGATCCTGGTCGACGACGAGGAGTACCGCCTGACCAAGTTCCGCGGCCTCAACGAGCGCACCTGCCAGAGCCACCGCCCCGTGGTCGTCGAGGGCCAGCAGGTCAAGGCCGGCGAGCTGCTCGCCGACGGCGCCTCCACGTCGATGGGGGAGCTGGCCTTGGGCCGCAACCTGGTCGTGGCCTTCATGACCTGGGACGGCTTCAACTACGAGGACGCGATCCTGGTCAGCGAGCGCTGTGTGCGCGAGGACACCTTCACCTCGATCCACATCGAGGAGTACGAGGTGGAGATCCGCGAGACCAAGCTCGGCAAGGAGGAGTTCACGCGCGACATCCCCAACGTGGGCGAGAAGGCGCTGGGCAACCTCGACGAGGCGGGCATCGTGCGCATCGGCACCTACGTCGAGGCGGGCGACATCCTGGTGGGCAAGGTGGCCCCGAAGTCCAAGAGCGAGCTGACCCCCGAAGAGAAGTTGCTGCACGCGATCTTCGGCCGGGCCGGCGTGGACGTGAAGAATGCTTCGCTGACCATGCCTCCGGGCACCAACGGCGTCGTCATCGACGCCCAGAAGTTCTCGCGTCGCGTCAACCTCACCGACGCCGAGCGCACCAAGGTGCTGGGCCAGATCCGCGATGCCGAAAAGGACTTCTTGAAGGCCTTCCGCGACTACACCGCGGGCATGCTCAAGGAGGTCCAGAAGGCCCTCGGCCACGACGTGCTCGACACCCAGACCGGCAAGTCGGTCAGCCTGGACGACACGGCCACCTTCGACGAGCTGCGCCGCATCAAGCTGCTGTGCGTCTCGGCCGTGGACGAGACCCAGGACAAGGCCAAGAAGGCCGCCGGCAACAAGGTCATCGCCGAATACAACTCGCGCATCGAGAACAAGGAAAGCGACAAGAACAAGATCGTCAACCGCCTCAGCCGCGGCGACGAGCTGCCCACGGGCGTGCTCGAGATGGTCAAGGTCTACGTCGCCACCAAGCGCCAGCTCTCGGTGGGGGACAAGATGGCCGGCCGCCACGGCAACAAGGGCGTGGTGTCCAAGGTCCTGCCCCTCGAGGACATGCCCTACCTGGAGGATGGCACGCCGGTCGACATCGTGCTGAACCCCCTGGGCGTGCCCAGCCGCATGAACGTCGGCCAGATCCTCGAGACGCACCTCGGGCTGGCCGCGCACAAGCTGGGGGTGCGCTTCTACACCCCGCCTTTCGACGGCGCCACCGAAGCGGACATCGAGGAGGCGCTCGAGGAGGCCGGCCTGCCGCGCAGCGGCAAGTTCACCCTGTTCGACGGCCGCACGGGCGCGCCCTTCGAGCAGAAGGTCACGGTGGGGGTGATGTACATGCTCAAGCTCCACCACCTGGTGGACGAGAAGGTCCACGCCCGCGCCACGGGGCCCTACAGCTTGATCACCCAGCAGCCCCTCGGCGGCAAGGCGCGCTTCGGCGGCCAGCGCTTCGGCGAGATGGAGGTCTGGGCCCTCGAAGCCTACGGGGCGGCCGCGATCCTGCAGGAGCTGCTGACGGTCAAGTCCGACGACGTCGACGGCCGGACCAAGATCTACGAATCGATGGTCAAGGGTCTGAACATCCTCGAACCCGGCACGCCGGTGTCCTTCGAGGTGCTCTGCAACGAGATCAAGGGCCTGGGCCTCAACATCGAGCTGCAGAAGAAGGCTTCCCTCTGAGCCCTTCCCGCTGAGTCTGCGCCCGGCGGCCCAGCCGCCGGGCGAACCCTCCGCCTGGGCCGCTGGGGCTCCGCCCCGCCGGCCCGACACCCACCCACACGCGGTCGAGCGTCCCGAGACCCTCCCGCGCCCTCCCGACCTCCAGCCTCCACCAACCCACGCCCGTACGGCGATCTCCATGGTCGAGCAGCTCTACAACCGCATCAACGACTTCGGCAGCGTCAAGATCAGCCTGGCGTCGCCGGAGGACATCCGCTCCTGGTCCTACGGAGAGGTCAAGAAGCCCGAGACGATCAACTATCGCACCTACCGCCCGGAGCGGGACGGGCTCTTCTGCGAGCGGATCTTCGGTCCCGAGCGCGACTGGGAGTGCGCCTGCGGCAAGTACAAGGGCATCAAGCACAAGGGCATCGTCTGCGACAAGTGCGGCGTGATGGTCACCCACAGCCGGGTGCGTCGCAAGCGCATGGGCCACATCAACCTGGCCGCGCCGGTCGCGCACATCTGGTTCTTCAAGGCGATGCCCTCGCGCCTGGGCACGCTGCTGGACATGAAGACCAGCAACCTGGAGCGGGTGATCTACTTCCAGGACTACATCGTGATCGAGCCGGGCGATACGCCGCTCGAAGAGAAGCAGCTCCTGACCGAGGAGGAGTACCGCCAGGCGCGCGCCAAGTACGGCAGCGAATTCGACGCCGATATGGGCGCCGAGGCGATCAAGAAGATGCTGCGGCGCCTCGACCTGCCCCAGCTCAGCGTCGAGCTGCGCGAGGAGCTGCTCTCGACCCGCTCCAAGCAGCGCCAGAAGGACGTCATCAAGCGGCTCAAGACCGTCGAGATGTTGCGCGACTCGGGCAACATGGCCGAGTGGATGATCCTCGACGCGATCCCGGTCATCCCGCCGGATCTGCGCCCGCTGGTGCTGCTCGACTCGGGCAACTTCGCCACCAGCGACCTCAACGACCTGTACCGGCGCCTGATCAACCGCAACAACCGCCTCAAGAAGCTGCTCGACCTCAACGCTCCCGAGGTCATCATCCGCAACGAGAAGCGGATGCTGCAGCAGTCCGTCGACGCGTTGTTCGACAACGGGCGCTGCCGCCGGCCGGTCCTGGGATCGTCCAACCGCCCGCTCAAGTCCTTGACCGACATGATCAAGGGCAAGCAGGGCCGCTTCCGCGAGAACCTGCTCGGCAAGCGCGTCGACTACAGCGCCCGCTCGGTGATCGTCGTGGGTCCCGAGCTGCGCCTGCACCAGTGCGGCCTGCCCAAGAAGGTGGCCCTCGAGCTGTTCCAGCCGTTCATCATCCGGCGCCTCAAGGAGCTGGCCCTGGCCGACACGATCAAGTCGGCCAAGCGCATGCTCGAGCGCCGCGACGAGGAGGTCTGGGACATCCTCGACGAGGTCATCCGCGACCACCCGGTGCTGCTGAACCGCGCGCCCACGCTGCACCGCATGGGCATCCAGGCCTTCGAGCCGGTGCTGATCGAGGGCAATGCGATCCGCTTGCACCCGCTGGTCTGCGGCGGCTTCAACGCCGACTTCGACGGCGACCAGATGGCCGTGCACCTGCCGCTCAGCTTCGAGGCCCAGATCGAGGCCTCGACGCTGATGCTCTCGACCAACAACATCTTCTCGCCCGCGAACGGCGCGCCGATCATCGCGCCGTCGCAGGACATGGTCTTGGGCATCTTCTACATGACCAAGACGCCGCACTCGAAGAGCGACAAGGCGCGCGTCTTCTCGTCCCTCGGCGAGCTGTTCCTGGCCTTCGGGCATGGCTTCACCCACACGCACCGCGCCGTGCGCGTGCGGATGGAGCCGGGCACCCTGGTCAAGTTCGGGCGGGATGAGCTGCCCGTGGCCATCGGCGACGACGGCAAGCTGGTGCTGCCCGAGAAGCCCGAGAAGAAGGGCTCCGACAAGGCCGACAAGAAGGACAAGAAGTCCGCCAGCGCGGCCCCCAAGCGCGAGTACCTCGAGACCACCGTCGGTCGGGCGATCTTCAACGACATCCTCCCGGCGGGGATGCCCTTCTACAACTACCAGCTCGACAAGAAGGGCATCGCCGGCCTGATCAGCGATTGCCACCGCCTGCTGGGCCGCGATGCGACCCTGCAGCTGCTCGACGACCTCAAGGACCTGGGCTTCAAGTCGGCCACCCGCGCGGGCCTGTCCTTCGCCAAGGACGACATGCGCGTCCCGACCACCAAGCAGGGCATCCTGGACACCACCCAGGCCGAGATCGACAAGATCGAGAACGGCTTCCAGCGCGGTGTGATCACCGACGGGGAGCGGTATCTCAAGATCATCGACCTGTGGACGGCGGCCCGCGAGAAGGTCGGTATCGACCTGATGGAGGTCCTGGCGGCGGACGTCCGCGAGAACGACGTCTACGTCAACCCGATCTTCTGCATGGTCACCTCGGGCGCGCGGGGCTCGATCGACCAGATCCGCCAGCTGGCGGGCATGCGCGGCCTGATGGCCAAGCCGTCCGGCAAGATCATCGAGACGCCCATCAAGGCCAACTTCCGCGAAGGCCTGCGGGTGCTCGAGTACTTCTCCTCGACCCACGGCGCCCGCAAGGGTCTGGCCGACACCGCGCTCAAGACCGCCGACGCCGGCTATCTGACGCGCAAGCTGACCGACGTGGCCCAGAACGTGGTCATCTCCAGCGATGACTGCAACACGCCCAACGGGATCTCCAAGTCGCCGGTCTACAAGGGCGAGAAGGTCGTGGTCAGCCTGGCCCAGGCGATCCGCGGCCGGGTGGCCCGCGACACGATCGTCGATCCGGCCAACGACGAGGTCGTGGTGCGCGAGAACGAAGTCATCACCGAGGAGGCCGCCCAGCGCATCGAAGCCCTGGGCCACGACAAGATGCGCGTGCGCAGCCCCCTGACCTGCGAAGCGGGTCTGGGCGTGTGCGCCCGCTGCTACGGCATGGACCTCTCGCGGGGCACCATGGCCGAGCGTGGCCTGGCGGTCGGCATCATCGCCGCCCAGTCGATCGGCGAGCCGGGCACCCAGCTGACCATGCGCACGTTCCACATCGGTGGCACGGCCAGCCGCTCGGTGGAGCAGTCCGAGGTCAAGGCGCGCCGCGAAGGCACGCTGCGCTTCAGCAACCTGCAGGTGGTCAAGAACGTGGACGGCGAAGAGGTCGTCCTGAACCGCACCGGCGAGATCCTGCTGGTCGACGACCGCGGCCGCGAGCTCGATCGCTACGTGGTCCCGATCGGTTCGGTGATCCTGGTCGACGACGGCCAGAAGATCGGCCAGGGCACGAGCCTGTGCGAATGGGACCCGCACCACGTCCCGATCCTGGCCGAGTTCAAGGGCAAGGTGCGCTACGAGGACCTGATCGAAGGCAAGACCCTCAAGGTCGAGCGCGACGCGCGCCGCGGCATCACCCGCAAGCAGGTGATGGAGCACAAGGGCGACCTGCACCCGCAGCTGGTCCTCGAGGACAAGAACGGGGCCACCCTGGCGATCTACCCGATCCCGGAGCGAGCCTACATCGAGGTCGACGACGGCGCCCAGATCAACCCCGGCGACCTGTTGGCCAAGAGCTCGCGCGAGGTCGGCGGCACCCAGGACATCACCGGGGGTCTGCCGCGGGTGACCGAGCTGTTCGAAGCCCGGCGTCCCAAGGATCCCGCGGTGATCGCGGAGATCGAGGGCATCGTCGAGCTCGGCGACAAGAAGCGCGGCAAGCGCACGATCCTGATCAAGGCCTTCGACGAGGACGGCAAGTCGATCGAGGAGTTGGAGCACGCCGTGCCCCAGGGCAAGCACCTGCGCGTCCACAAGGGCAACGAGGTCAAGGCCGGCGACCCGCTGGTCGACGGCCCCCTGGTGCCCCAGGACATCCTGCGCATCAGCGGCGAGGACGAGGTCCAGGCCTACCTGCTGGCCGAGATCCAGAACGTATATCGCAGCCAGGGCGTGCCCATCGACGACAAGCACATCGAGATCATCGTCGGCCAGATGATGCGCAAGGTGCAGGTCAGCGATCCGGGCGACTCCGACTTCCTGCCCGGCGCGGTGGTCGACAAGTTCAGCTTCCGCACCCAAAACGACCGCCTGCGCAAGGAGCGCAAGAAGCCCGCCACCGGTCAGACCCTGCTGCTCGGGGTCACCAAGGCGTCGTTGTCCTCCGAGTCCTTCATCTCCGCCGCCAGCTTCCAGGAGACCACCAAGGTGCTCACGGAAGCGGCCATGGCGGGGCGCCGCGACTTCCTGGTGGGCCTCAAGGAGAACGTGATCCTCGGGCACATGGTGCCCACGGGCACGGGCTTCCGGGACCACTACCGGACGCGGGTCAAGAAGAACATCGACTTCGGCGAGATCGGCAAGGGCTTCGGCCCGGGTCAGATCGGCAGCGACTCGGACATCGAGTCGCTCTTGTCCAGCAACTTCGGCGAGTACCAGGGCCTGGCGGCCATGGCGCCCACCGGCACCGATGCCCTTCCGCCCCGGCTTCCCGATCCCCTCGGGGACGGCGGCGAGGACGTGACCGTGCCGGTGCTCGAGGACGACGAGGAGTGACCGAAAGGTCTTGCGGCGGGGGTCATGCCCCGGCCGCAAGACCGCCGCGGAGCCTTCGGCCGCGACCGCTAGCGGTCGGGCCTTCCGGCCCCGCCCAGGCGGCCGCCTGGGCCGGGGACCGCCCGAGTTCGAGCGCGGGTTCGACCCCGAGCTAGCCCGTCTGGCCGCCCGCCTTCGCCGGAGCCTGAGTCGGCCTACCGGGCGGCGAGCCGAACGGGGCTCGGCGATTCGCCGGGGCCCCACAAGAACCGGGCCCGGCGAGCGCGTTGGCCCCTGCCCGCCGATCGAAAGGCGGCCGCTGCGCGGGCGAGCGGCGGTCAACCGAACCCCTGCAGAGCGCCCCGCGCGGCGCGGGCGCCCGGGGCTGCCGGCAGCCCGCGGGCCCCCGCGATCGCGCCCCTCGGGATCGCCGATCGCTCTTCCGAGGGCCGCTCCTCGGGGCCGACCAACCCGTAGCGCCCACCCGCCAATCCGACCGCCGGGTGCCTGCGACGGCCCGGCCCATCGACCGGTCCCCTGGACCCACATCGGGCCGCGCCGGGTCGGGGCCCCGCGAACCGGGCCTCCCGAACTGCGGACGGCTGCGGCCGCCCCTTGACCGGGGCGGCGCAATCCCTACACTTCCACCCCCCGCAGTCCCAGTTCCGTCCGCGCGCCGCGCGCGCCGTTTCCCGTTCCATGCCCACGATCAACCAGCTGGTCCGCAAGGGCCGCACGCCGGTCAAGCGCCGCTCCAAGTCGCCGGTGCTCGACGCTTGCCCGCAGAAGCGCGGGGTCTGTCTCCAGGTCAAGACCCAGACCCCCAAGAAGCCCAACTCGGCGCTGCGCAAGATCGCCCGGGTGCGCCTTTCGAACGGCAAGGAGATCACCGCCTACATCCCCGGCGAGGGTCACAACCTGCAGGAGCACTCGATCGTGCTGATCCGCGGGGGCCGCGTGCGCGACCTCCCCGGTGTGCGCTACCACATCCTGCGCGGCACCCTGGACGCCTCCGGTGTCGACGGCCGCAAGCGCAGCCGCTCCAAGTACGGCACCAAGCGTCCCAAGCAGTGATCCGTCCGCGCTGAGCCGATCGGCGGGCCGCGCTTCCCGCGAGCCTGCCAGTCCAGCCTCTCCGCACCCAGCCGCCGGCCACGCCGTCCCGCCCGACTCCCACCGCCCGTCCTCCCCCGCCAGCTCCCTGGCCCGCCGCAATCCGGGGGCCAGCGCTCAGCGACCCTCCGCCGCCCATGCCGCGCAACTACAAGTCGACCGCCGACCTGCAGCTCCCGGACCCGCAGTTCAAATCGCTGCTGGCCACGAAGATCATCAACAAGCTGATGCTGGACGGCAAGAAGACCACCGCCCAGCAGATCTTCTACGAGGCCATGGACCTGGCCCACAAGAAGCTGCCCGAGGTCGAGAACCTGGAGGAGATCTTCGTCCGCGCCGTGGACAACGTGCGGCCCTCGGTCGAGGTGCGCTCCAAGCGCGTCGGCGGCGCCAACTACCAGGTTCCGCGCGAGGTGCGCCGCAACCGCCAACAGAGCTTGGCGATCCGCTGGCTGATCGACAACTGCCGCAAGAAGAAGGGCAAGCGCATGGCGCTCAAGCTGGCCGACGAGCTGGTCGACGCCTTCAACGGCCAGGGTGCTTCGGTGGCCCAGAAGGAAACCCTCCACAAGATGGCCGAGGCCAACAAGGCCTACAGCCACTTCGCGCGTTGACCGCCCGGGCCGCTTGATCGGCCCGGCTCCGCAGCGCTCTGGGATCCCCCGATCGGCAGCTCCCGATCGCCGGGTCAGCGACCAAACCCACGGGTCTGGACCGAGGCGGGGGGGGGGCCCCCCCGCCCGCCCGCGGGGGGTGGGGGCGGGG
>JBIKLM010000039.1:0-15368 GCA_044359835.1 Planctomycetota bacterium | reverse complement strand
CGACCAACCCCCCGGGTCGGGACCGCGGCGGGCCGCGCACCGCGCGGCCCGCCTGCGTTTTCAGGGCGCTGCGTTTTCGGAAAGCAGCGGGGGCGCAGCCGCGAGGCCGAGACCGGTTTCGCCCAGAGGGCCGCGGACAGGCTGCGGGTCGAGCAAGCGGGTCCCGCGGTCTGTGGCGCTCGAGCCGTGGCGCTCGGACCGTGCTTTCCGGGGGGGGCCCGGTGGGGGCCTCCATCGGGGTGCCCGACCGGGGGGCCTTGCGCGGGAGGGCGGGGGCGTGAACGATCGCTGCACCCGCCGGGCGGGAGCCACTGGCCCCCTAAGGCTGGCCGCAGCGGCAGAGATCGCAGCGGCTTGGATCGAGGCCGCCGGGCGCTTCGATCTTTCGGCCGCCCGTGGCGTTCTCATGGCGGGCTCGGTCGACGCCAACGCCCGCCCGGAGCCCGCCCGCGATCGCCGGCCCAAGGCCATCCGCGCGTAAACCCCCGAATGGAAGAGCCGATCTGGATCCTGCGAGACCCGCGCGAGTCGTGGAAGAAGTGTTCGCTGGCACCCCTGAGGGGCCGCCCCGGCGTGCGCTTTTTCGGCTACCGCCTGGGTCTCGAGCTGGACGTCAGCGGCCGGCTGCTGCTCGATCCCGAGGCGCCGGAGCTCGGGCCGGGCGATGGGGGCCAGGGGCTCTTGCTGCTCGATTCCTCTTGGCGGCGATTGCCCAAGCTGCGCGCTTGCCTGCGCGGTCGCTTCACGGCCCGGTCCCTGCCGGCCTACCAAACCGCCTACCCGCGGCGCAGCGAGACTTTTCCCGACCCGGAGCAGGGTCTGGCTTCGATCGAAGCCCTGTTCGTGGCCACCTGCGGTCTGGGGCGTCCCGATCCGGACCTGCTTCTCGGTTACCGTTTCGCGCAGCGCTTTCTCGAGCTCAACGCGGGCCTGCCGGGGGGGCCCTTCGAGTTGCCCCACCGCCCAAACCCCGCGAATGACCCCCGTGCCCGCTGAATCCGCTCCGCCCGGAGCTGCGGCGCCGAGCGCGGCCTCGGCCCCGATCGGGTCGATCCGCAACCTGGGCATCATCGCCCACATCGATGCGGGCAAGACCACGCTCTCGGAGCGTCTGCTGTATTTCTCGGGGGTCGAGCGCCGCATGGGCGAGGTCCACCAGGGCTCGACGGTGCTCGACTGGATGCCCGAGGAGCGCCGGCGGGGGATCTCGATCACAGCCGCCGCCACCCTGGTGCCCTGGCGCGGGCAGCGCCTATTCCTGATCGATACACCCGGGCACGTGGACTTCACCGTGGAGGTCGAGCGCTGCCTGCGGGTGCTCGATGGGGCCGTGCTGGTGATCAGCGCCCTGAGCGGCGTCGAGGCGCAGTCCGAAGCGGTCTTCGCCCAGGCCCGCCGGTTCCAGGTGCCCACGATCATCTTCGTGAACCAGTGCGACCGCGAGGGGGCCTCGTTCCTGGCCGCCATGGCCGAGATCGAGCGGCGCCTGGATGTGCGCGCCGTGGCGATCCAGTACCCGCTGGGGGAGGGCCAGGCGTTCGATGGGCTGGTGGACCTGATCGAGGCGCGCGCCTATCGATTCCCGGGCGGCGAGCCGCGGGCCGAGCCGATCCCCGAATCGGTGCGCGACGAGGCCCTGGTGCTGCGCTCCGACCTGATCGAGATGCTCTCCGACGTGGACGAGCGCATCCTCGAGCAACTCGTCGAGGGGCGCGAGCCCGAGCCCGACTTGATCCGCGCGGCGCTGCGCGCGGCCGTGGCCCGCGGCGCGCTCTATCCGGTGCTGCTGGGCTCGGCCCTGCAGAACGCGGGCATCCAGCCCCTGCTCGATGGCATCGTCGATTACCTGCCGAGCCCCCTCGAGCGGGGGGCGATCCAGGCCTTGGCGCTGCCCTCCGGCGAGGCTTTGAGCTTGGCTCCCGACCCCGCGGGTCCCCTGTGCGCCTTCGTCTTCAAGGTCCAGCGCATCGGAGGCCGCGAGCTGGCCTTCTTGCGGCTCTACAGCGGCACGCTGACCCGCGGGCGGTCGGTGTACCTGCCGCGTCTCGATCGCCACGTGATCGTGGGGGAGCTCCTGCGGGTCCATGCCGACGGGGGCGAAGGCATCGAAAGCGCCAGCGCCGGCGAGATCGCCGCCTGGCGCGGCGCCGAAGGCTGCCTGACCGGCGACACGATCTGCGATCCGGGGATGCCCCTGGCGCTCGAGCGGCCGGAGTTCTCGGAGCCCGTGCTCAGCATCACCCTCGAGCCGCTGCGCAGCCAGGATCGCGTCGCGCTCGGACAGGCCCTCGAGCTGCTGGCCCGCGAGGATCCGACCCTGCGATTGCGCGAGGACCCGGAGACCGGCCTGTGGCTGCTCTCGGGCATGGGCGAGCTGCACCTCGAGATCGTCCAGCGCCGGCTCGAGGACGAATTCCGGCTCGGTGTGCGCATCGGCGAGCCGCAGGTGGCCTATCGCGAGGCGGTCTTGAACACCGGGCGGGGCACCGGCCTGGTCGAGCGCCAGATCGGCGAGCAGGCGGTCTACGGCCAGGTCGAGATCGAGGTGCTGCCCGAACCGGGGACCGGGCGCTGCGAGATCGAATGGGGGGTGGCGCCGCCGGCCTCGGCGGCCGCCCGTCAAGGCGTCGAAGCGGCCCTCGAACGGGTCGCCCAGCTCGGTCCGCGCTTCGGGTTCCCGCTCGTCGACGCGCGCGTGCGCGTGCTGGCGATCGATTCGCGCGTCGGGCGGGAGAGCGAGCAGGCCTATGCGCAGGCGGCCGTGATCGCCCTGCGGGAAGCGCTGCAAGGCATCAGCATCGAGCTGCACGAGCCCTGGATGGCGCTGGAGGTGTATGCACCCGAGGCCTTCGCGGGGGGCGTGCTGGGGGAGCTGTTCGCCCGGGGCGCCAAGGTCACCGACCAGCTGCAGGAGGGCGGGCTGCGGCGGATCCGGGTGCGCCTGCCCCTGGCGGGCCTGGGCGGCTTCAGCACCGCCCTGCGGTCCCTGACCCAGGGCCGGGCGGTGCACAGCGCCCAGCCGGCGGGGTTCGCGCCGGTCCCGCCGGCGGAGCTGGCCCAGCGCGGGCTGATCTGGCGCTGACGGCGGGGGCGTCCGCCTCGGGCTGGGACAGCCGGGCGAGACCGGTCCGTCGCAGGCCAGGGTTTCCCCCCCCGTCCGCCCACGGCCCTGCGCCGGGGCCGGTATGGCCGCGGCGCGCCGACAGCTCCCGAAACCGCTGAGCCGCGACCGCGGCGCCCCGGGCCCGGGCCGACCCGCAGGATCGACTGCGGGCTGGCCGGGGTGTCGTCCTGGGCGCCCGCAGGCTCGAGGATCCGCCGATGCCGCTGGCCTCGACCGGGCGAGCGGGACGCCCGGCGGGCCGGGGGATCGAAGGGCGATGGGGGCCCGAGACACGGGGAAAACCCGTGCGGGGGGCGCGGCCGGAGTGGGCGTGGCGCAGGGCAGGCCGGGCAAGGGTCCGGTGGAGCTGCGGTGGGGCGGGGCTGAGCCGGGGCGGGGTTGAGCCGGGGCGGGGTTGAGCACGGGCGGGGTTGAGCACGGGCGGCGCTTGGACGGGCTCGCCGCGGGGCCGGCGGTCCACCTGGGGGCGCGGTCCCAGCCCGCGGCCCGGGCCAGACCCCGGGGCGCCGCGAGGGGGGAGGGCGGGGTCGTGGCTTGGATCTTCCGCGGGAGTCCCGGGATCCATGCTTGACGGGGCCCCCCCGCGCTGATATTTTCCTCGCCCCTTCCCCCCCAGGGAGCGGGCTCCCGGTGCTCCCGCGCAGTGCGCGGGTCAGGCCGTGGACAGCTCCCTCCGCACCGCTGACGCGGGCGGCCCTGATCGACTCCTCCTCGCCGCCCCGGGCTCACGCCTGCTGGGTGGCCCACCGATCCGGACGCGGGCGCCACGGCGCCAGCGCAGCGCGCATCCAACGCGCAGCGCGCACCCAACAAGGTGCGCCGCTTCCTGTCGGCTGGTCGGCCCCTGCGCATGGCGCGGCGAGGCCGCGGGGCGTGTGTTCAGGGCGACCCTGCGCGGCGCCGGAGGGCGGCGCTCCTCGCGGAGCCTGCGTTCCCTGCGGGTCAGGCTCCGAGCAGCCCTCAGGCCCGCCCGCCGCGAGCGCCCCTGTCCGCGAGACCCGCCCGAGAAGCCCAACCCCAGAAGCCCACCCCCGGCAGCCCCTTCCAGGCCGCCGAGAGCCGTTCGACCGCCGCCCCGCGGCACCTTTCCCCCCCGCAGCCCAGACCCCGCCCGCCGATGGAGAACCGCATCCAGATCCGCATGGAGGCCTACGACCACGAGGCCCTGGATCAGTCGGCCACCGACATCGTCGAGACCGCCAAGCGCACCGGTGCCCGCGTCAACGGTCCGATCCCGCTGCCGACGCGCATCGAGCGCTACACCGTGCTGCGCTCGCCGTTCATCGACAAGAAGTCCCGCGAGCAGTTCGAGATCCGCACGCACAAGCGCCTGATCTACATCTCCGAGCCGACCAGCCAGACCGTCGACGCCCTCTCCAGCCTCAACATGCCGGCCGGCGTCGACATCCGCATCAAGGCCTGACAGCCTGAGAAAAAATCGACTCGGGCTGCGCCCGACCTGCACAACCACGCCGTCAGGGGCCTTTGGGCCGCCAGCCGGCGGCGACAGAGGCAGGCATCGGCGCTGCGCACCGATTCCAAGCCCCCGAGCCCGCGCTCCTGCCTCATCGGCAGGTGCGGCCCAGCCGGCCCCGGCGGAGCAGAGCCCTAGACCCACCCGATCAAACAACCCACAGGGGAGCCCGCTCCGGCGACGCTCCCCGCCGCGTGGCCGAGCGTCGGCCGCGGCGACCGAGGGCTTGGCCCCCGGCGCCCGGTCCTCGGTCGAACCGGCTCCCCCCCCGACCCAACCCATAACCCAACCAGGTTCAAGAGCTCATGACGCTGATCCTTGGACGCAAGCGCGGAATGACCCAGCTGTTCGCAGAGGACGGCTCGTTCGTTCCCGTGACCGTGCTCGAAGCCGGCCCCTGCGTGGTAACGCAGGTCCGCACCCAGGAGCAGGACCGCTACGACGCGCTCCAGCTCGGCTTCGAGGACAAGCCCGACAAGCGCACGGCGAAGCCACAGCTCGGCCACTTCAAGGCCGCGGGCACCGCCCCCAAGCGCTTCCTGCGCGAGCTGCGCCTGAGCGCGCCGGCGACCCACAAGGTCGGCGACGTGATCAAGGCCAGCGACGTCTTCGCGGCCGGCCAGCTGGTCGACGTGATCGGCGAGAGCAAGGGCCGCGGCTTCGCGGGCACGATCAAGCGCCACGGTTTCAGCCGCGGCAGCGAGACCCACGGCTGCATGAACGTGCGCCAGCCCGGCTCGATCGGCACCAAGCGCATCGGCAAGCTGTTCCCCGGCAAGCGCATGTCGGGCCACTTCGGCGCCGAGCGCTCGACGGTCAAGAACCTGACCGTGGTGCGGGTCGATGCGGAGCGCAACCTGATCTTCGTCCGCGGATCGGTTCCCGGTCCGACCGGCGGATTCGTCCAGGTCCAGAAGGCCAAGACCGGCGTGGTCAAGGCCCCGGTGGTCCAAAAGAAGGCCGAGGCCAAGAAGAAGTGACCCGTCTCGGCGCCTGACCGGGCCCGCGCCAGCCGCGGCCCGGAGCGCGCCCCGCCCACCTCGGGCAGGCCACCACTTTCCAGCGCACACTCCATGCAGCTCAAGAGCTACAAATCCGGCGCCGCCGGCACGGTGCAATTCGACGAGTCGCCCTTCGGCGGCCGGGTCCTCTACCGCACCCTCAAGGATGCGGTGGTCATGTTCCAGGCCAACCAGCGCCAGGGCACGGTCAAGACCAAGACCCGCGCCGAGGTCGCCGGCTCCCACAAGAAGCCCTGGAAGCAGAAGCACACCGGGCGCGCGCGCGCCGGCGACCGCAAGTCCCCGATCTGGCGCGGCGGTGGCACGGTCTTCGGACCCCTGCCCCGGGACTACAGCTACCACATGCCGGTCCAGGCCAAGCGCGTGGCGCTGCGCTCGGCGATCGCCGCCAAGCTGGCCGACGACGAGGTGATCGTGGCCGACCTGGGCCAGTTCCCGAACCCCGACGCGAAGGCCGCCCGCAAGGTCCTCGGCGACCTCGGCCTGGTCAAGGAACGGGGCGCCCCCCAGCGCGTGCTGGTGGTGCTCGACAAGCACAGCGAGAACGTTTGGAAGTCGTTCCGCAACTTCCCCGGCGTGAGCGTGAAATGCGCGGTGGACCTGTGCGCCCACGATGTGCTGAACGGCGGAGTCCTGATCGCGGAGTCCGGAGCGCTGAGCGCCCTGGCCAACCGGGTGGGAGTCGGCAAGGTCGCCAAACAAAAGCGTCCCGCCGGAGCCTGATCTAGCGCGCCACACCCCTCCATCCAGCGGCAACCACCAACGCGGCAATCGTCATGTCCAGTGCCCAGTTCGAAGGCGCCAAGACCGGCCAGATCGCGGTCGACAAGCTCAAGCGCAGCTACGAAGTCCTGCGCGCCCCGCACGTCACGGAGAAGGCCTCCGACGACACCTCCAACCGCAACGCCTACCACTTCCGCGTGCCCGTCGACGCCAACAAGGTGGAGGTTCGCCAGGCCGTGGAGCAGCTCTTCAACGTCAAAGTGAAGGCTGTCAACACCCTGCGCGTTCGCAGCCGGCCGCGCCGTCGCGGCTGGGTCTCCGGTTCCACCCAGGCCTGGAAGAAGGCCATGGTCGTCCTGCAACCCGGCCAGACGATCGACCTGGTGTGAGGCCACCAGGCCGCACCCGGATCGCCCGACTCGACGACCGCTAGCCCCACCGCCCCTCCCCGATCCCCATGGGCATCAAGAGCTACCGCCCCACATCCGCCGGACGCCGCCACGGCAACGTGCTCGACTTCGCCGAGTTGACCACGTCGACTCCGGAGAAGAGCCTGCTGCGTCCGATCCGCAAGACCGGCGGACGCAACAACCACGGTCATCAGACCTCCCGTCGCCGCGGCGGCGGCCACAAGCGCCGCTACCGCCTGATCGACTGGAAGCGTGACAAGGACGGCGTGCCCGGCGTCGTGAAGACCGTCGAGTACGACCCCAACCGCTCCGCCAACATCGCCCTGGTGGTCTATGCGGACGGCGACAAGCGCTACATCATCGCCCCGCTGGGGGTGACCGTCGGCCAGCCGATCATGTCCGGGCAGGGCGCCGAGCCCCGCGATGGCAACGCCATGGCGCTCAGCGACATCCCGGTCGGCCTGACGATCCACAACATCGAGATGAGCCCGGGCCGCGGCGGACAGGTCTGCCGCTCGGCGGGGTCGGGCGCCCAGCTGACGGCCCGCGAAGGCGACTACGCCGTGGTCTCGATGCCCTCGGGCGAACTGCGCCGGATCCACGTGCGCTGCCGCGCCACCATCGGCCGCGTCGGCAACACCGACCACCAGAACGTCAAGCTGGGCAAGGCCGGACGCAAGCGCCACATGGGCCGCCGGCCCGAGGTGCGCGGCACCGCCCAGAACCCCGTCGACCACCCCATGGGTGGTGGCGAAGGCCGCACCGCGGGCGGCCGCCATCCCTGCTCGCCCCACGGCGTGCTCGCGAAAGGCGGCAAGACCCGCAACAAGAACCACCCGACCGACAAGTTCATCCTGCGCCGGAGGAAGTGATCCATGGGACGTTCCATTCGCAAGGGCCCCTTCGTGGACCCCAAGCTGGCGATCAAGGTCAAGGAAGCGCTGGCCAAGCGCGATCGCAACCCGATCAAGACCTGGGCCCGCGCCTCGACGATCACCCCCGACTTCATCCAGTTGGTGTTCATGGTGCACAACGGCAAGCAGCACGTGCGCGTCCAGGTCACCGAGGACATGGTCGGTCACAAGCTGGGCGAGTTCGCGCCGACCCGGCAGTTCCGCGGCCACACCAACAAGAAGGAGGCGGCTCGCAAGACGGGTCCCAAGTGAGTCCCGCGGCCTGAAGGCGCGCGGCCCAGCCGCCCCCCAGGCCCCGAGATCGCTGCCCCCTCGCCCCGCTCCCGTCGCCAACCGCTCCCGAGCCAGATCCAGTCGCTCCCATGACCGAGCTCGACGCCCAAACCACTTTCCGCGCGGTGCACCGTTATGCCCGCCTGACCGCCCGCAAGGCGCGGCTGGTGGCCGACGCCATCCGCGGCCTGCCGGTCAACGACGCCCTCTCGATGCTGGAGTTCGCGCCCCAGCGGGCGGCCGCCTTCTACAAGAAGGTGCTGCAGTCCGCGGTCGCCAACGCAGCCCAGAACGGGGACGTGAACGTCAACCGCCTGTTCATCAGCGAGATCAAGGCCGACGGCGGCCCGCTGCTCAATGATCGTCTGCGCTGGCGACCGGGCCCCCAGGGGCGCGCCATGCCGATCCGCAAGCGCACGGCCCACCTGACGGTGGTGGTCAAGGAACGCGCCTGATCCGAACGCGCCCCCGCGTCGAGCCACCCCGCCCCGCCCCGCCCGCACACCTCCCATGGGACAGAAAGTTCACCCGACCGGCTACCGCATCGCCGTCATCGAACCCTGGCGCTCCCGCTGGTACGCCAACAAGCGGGACTTCAGCCGCCTGCTCAAGCAGGACCAGGACATCCGTCGCTTCATCCAGAAGGAGTTCAAGGGTGCTGGCATCCCGCGCATCGAGATCGAGCGCACCAGCGAGGCGGTCAACGTCATCGTGCACACGGCGCGCCCGGGCGTGCTGGTCGGGCGCAAGGGCGTGCGCGTCGAGCAGCTCAAGAAGGAGCTCCAGGAGATCGCCGGCATCACCTGCCACCTGACCGTGCGCGAGATCAAGCGCCCCGAGCTCGAGTCGACCCTGGTCGCCGAGGTGGTCGCCGAGGCCCTCGAGAAGCGCATGGCCTTCCGCCGTGCGATGAAGAAGGCCCTGCAGACGACCATGCAAGCCGGCGCCAAGGGCGTCAAGATCGAGATGAACGGCCGCCTGGGCGGAGCCGAGATGGCCCGCGAGGCGAAGGAGCGCGAAGGCCGCGTGCCCCTGACCACCCTGCGTTCCTACGTCGACTACGGGACCGCCGAGGCCAAGACCAGCTACGGGGTCATCGGCGTCAAGGTCTGGATCTACAAGGGCGACCTGGACCGTGGTCAAAAGCTCGACTACCGCTTCCCCCTGGGCGGCGTGGTCAAGAACGATCGCACCGAGATGCTCCAGTCCGGAGGCGGCCGAGGCCCCGGCCGTCCGCGCAGCGACCGCGGCGACCGCGGTGATCGCGGCGACCGCCCCGATCGGGGTGGTGAGCGCGGCGACCGCCGCTCCTGACCCTCCGCCGATCCTTCGGATCCAACGCACCTCCCGCACACCCCAGCAGCCCACCCCAAAGGAAGACTCCCATGGCTCTGATGCCCAAGAGGACCAAGTTCCGCAAGGCCTTCCGCGGCCGAATCAAGGGACTTGCCACCCGCTGCAACCGCGTTTCGTACGGCGAGTACGGCCTGCAGTCCCTGGACGCCGGCTGGGTCACGGGCCGCCAGATCGAGGCCGGCCGTATCGCCGCCAACCGCGCCCTGGGCGGCGCCGCCAAGATCTGGATCCGGATCTTCCCGCACAAGCCGATCTCCTCCAAGCCGGCCGAGGTCCGCATGGGCACCGGCAAGGGCGACGTGGAGTTCTGGGCCGCCGAGGTCAAGCCGGGCACCGTCATGTTCGAGATCGGCGGCGTGCCCGAAGAGAAGGCCAAGCTGGCCTTCAAGCGCGTGGCCCACAAGATGCCGGTCAAGGTCAAGCTGGTCCGGCGCATCCCGGTCGCCTGAGCCTCCTCACCCGCGCCCACAGGCTAGTCCCCATGAAGATCGACGACATCCGCGCCAAGACCGACCACGAGCTCGACGTGGAGCTCACCAAGCTGGCCCGCGAGATCTTCGAGCTGCGCATCAAGGGCCAGCTCGACACCTCCGGCAAGTCCGGCCGCGTGCGCGAAGCGCGCCGCGACATCGCCCGCATCAAAACCATCCTGCGCCAGCGTCTGGCCGCTCGGGCCTGAACCTGACGCCACGCCCACGCCAGCCCCAAAGACCCGCACCCAGCCCCAGGGCATCCCGGATGCTCTCGGCCCCTCGGTCCAGCGACCGCCCAGCCACGAATCAGCGCCCTGACCGGGGCCAGAGCCAGAGAACCTCCCCATGAGCGAAACCCGCAGCCTGCGCCGCGTCCTACAAGGGACCGTGACCTCGGACAAGATGGCCAAGACCATCACCGTGCTGGTCCAGCGCACCTACGCCCACCCCAAGTACGGCAAGTTCGTGCGGCGTCACAAGAAGTACCACGCCCACGATGAGGAAGGCCTGGCGAAGGTCGGCGACGAGGTCCAGATCGTCGCCACCCGGCCCCTCTCGCGCACCAAGCGCTGGCGCCTGGATCGGATCATCACCAGCGCTCAACTGGCCGGCGACGTGACCAGCGCCGCCGAGCGCGGGGCCGAAGGCGTCTCCGACCTCTGGAAGCAGGGCAGCTGACACGCCCCTGCGGGCCGCTGACGCAGCCCCGACCAGCCGAAACCAACCAGCGAACAACCCAGCAAGCCTCTCAGGAGTCCGCCCATGATTCAGATGCAGACCATCCTCGACGTCGCCGACAACACCGGCGCGAAGCGAGCCATGTGCATCAAGGTGCTCGGCGGCACGCACCGCCGTTATGCCGGCCTGGGCGACATCGTGGTCGCCTCGGTCAAAAAGGCTATCCCCGGCTCCGAAACCAAGCCGGGCAGCGTGGTCAAGGGCGTGATCGTGCGGGTCCGCAAGAACACCCGCCGCAAGGACGGTTCCTATGTGCGCTTCGACAAGAACGCCATCGTCCTGATCGACGCCGAAGGCAACCCCAAGGGCACCCGCATCTTCGGCGCGGTCGCCCGCGAGCTGCGCGAGCGCAACTTCATGAAGATCGTCTCCTTGGCCCAGGAGGTCGTCTGATGAGCACCAACACCGGAGCGAAGCGTTTCAAGGCGGGCGATCAGGTCATCGTGATCGCCGGCAACGACAAGGGCGCCAAAGGCTCGGTCCTGCAGGTCCTGCGCCAGGCCGACCGCGTGGTGGTCGAAGGCGTCAACAAGCGCATCAAGCACAAGAAGCCCACCCAAGCCCAACCCAAGGGCGAGCGCCTCGAGATGGAGTTCCCGATCCACTCGAGCAACGTGATGTTCCTCGACCCGGCCACGGGCAAGCCCTCCCGCAAGCGCCCCGGCCGCGACTGACCCCGCGGGGTGCCCAGCCCGCGCTGGTGCACCGCCCGGAGCGCTCGCCCGAGGCCCTGCGAAAACCCGATCCGTAGCCTCCGACCTGCGTTCTCCGACCCGCGCCCCCAGATCCTGCCCTGCGCCGAGTCCGCCCCCTCCACGACCCAGCACCCCACACCGACCACGACCGAACGCCAGGCCCGAGCGCCAGGCCGTCCGGCCGCCGGCGACCTCAACCGCGCCGCGAGGACACCGATGATCCCCAGCCTCAAGAAGAAGTATCAGGACGACGTCGTCCCGAAGCTCCGGAGCCAGTTCGGCATCCAGAACCCCATGGCCGTCCCCAAGCTGGTCAAGATCGTGATCAACATGGGCTGCAAGGGGGCTGTCGAGAACAAGGGGCGCATCGAAGCGGCGGTCAAGGACCTGAGCCTGATCGCCGGCCAGAAGCCCACGGTCCGCAAGGCCCGCAACTCGATCGCCAGCTTCAAGCTGCGCGAGGGCATGCCGATCGGTGTGGCCGTGACCCTGCGCGGCAGCCACATGTGGGAATTCGCCGACCGCCTGATCAACATCGCCCTGCCCCGGATCCGTGACTTCCGCGGGGTCAATTCCAAGCTCGACGGCCGCGGCAACTACAGCATCGGCCTGTCCGAGCAGAGCGTGTTCCCCGAGATCGAGCTCGACCGGGTCGAGTTCCAGCAGGGCATGGACATCACCTTCGTGACCAACGCGGGCAACGACGAGCGTGGCCAGTTCCTGCTGGCCGAGCTGGGCATGCCCTTCCGTCGCAAGGAAACCGCCTGAAGCCAGGCGCACCGATTCCAACCAGCGATCCCACCCCGACAGCGATCCAGACCAGACCTCGGCCCGCCGCCCCGCGACCCCCCGCCACGCGGCGAGCCCCCG
This sequence comes from Planctomycetota bacterium, assembly GCA_044359835.1. Taxonomy (GTDB): domain Bacteria; phylum Planctomycetota; class UBA1135; order UBA1135; genus JBIKLM01. Next base: position 3,296 of record JBIKLM010000039.1, on the reverse strand, counting down.
CCCGCGCCACTGAGCCATGATGACCGATCCCATCGCCGACATGCTGACCCGCATCCGGAATGCCAACAGCATCCGGCGCACCGAGGTGAGCATGCCCGCCTCGAAGCTGAAGGTGGGGATTGCCGAAGCCCTGAAGTCCGAAGGCTTCATCGACTCCTACGAGGTGCGCCCGGGCAGCCCGTCCAGCGAGCTGGTCGTCAAGCTGCGCTACGGTCCCGACGGCCAGCAGGTGATCCGCCACATCGAGCGGGTCAGCAAGCCCGGCCGCCGGGTCTACTCCGGGGCCAGCCGCATGTCGCGGGTCCTGCGGGGCATGGGCATCTACGTGCTCTCGACCCCCAAGGGAGTGGTCTCCGACCGCAACGCCCGCCAGCTCAACGTGGGCGGTGAAGTCCTGTGCCAGGTCTATTGATCCGGACCAGAGCCATCCCAGCCCACGCCGCCCCACAGCGACCGCAACCGCCCGCGACCCCGCACCGGAACCCAGCAAACCCATGTCCCGCATCGGCAAGACCCCCGTCCCGATCCCCTCGGGGGTGACCATCTCGGTCGCCAACCAGAAGCTCTCGGTCAAGGGCCCGAAGGGCGAGCTGACCATGCCGCTCCGCCGCGAAGTCCAGGTCGAGGTCGCCGCCGGCCAGGCCAAGGTCAGCCCGGTCGCCAAGCCCGCCGCCGACGAGCGCTCCGTGCGCGCCTACCACGGCATGACCCGGGCCCTGCTCAGCAACATGATCCTGGGCGTGACCAAGGGCTATGCGAAGACCCTCGAGATCCAGGGGGTTGGCTGGAACGCCCAGGCCCAACCGAAGAAGCTGGTGCTGAACATCGGCTTCTGCCATCCCGTCGATCTGCCCCTGCCCGCCGGTGTCGCCGCGGTGACGCCCAACCCCACGACGATCACCATCAGCGGGATCGACAAGCAAGCGGTGGGGGAGTTCGCCGCGATCATCCGCTCCGTGCGCCCTCCGGAGCCCTACAACGGCAAGGGCATCCGCTACCAGGGCGAGTACGTCCGTCGCAAGGCCGGCAAGAGCTTCGGCTCCTGATCCCCATGAACGAGCGCAAACTGAAGTCTGTCCGCAAGCGCCGCCGCCTCCTGTCCCTGCGCTCCCAGCTGCGCCGGACGGCGGATCGCCCGCGCCTCTCGGTCCACCGCACCTCGAAGCACATCTACGCCCAGGTGATCGACGACGAACAGGGTCGCACCCTGGCCTCCGCTTCGACCAGCTCGAAGGAGTTCGGGGCCGAGCACGGCAAGAAGACCAAGACCGAGCGCGCGGCGCTGGTCGGGGTCCTCGTGGCGCGCCTGGCGATCGAGGCCGGCGTCAAGGAGGTCGTGTTCGACCGCGGCAGCGCCCGCTACCACGGTCGCGTCAAGGCCTTGGCCGACAGTGCCCGCCAGTCCGGGCTGGTGTTCTGATCCCGCCCCGCGACCCCGTACACGCCTAGATCCATGAGCACGCTCATTCCCTACCTGGACCTCACGGAGTCCGCCGACGTCCAAGAGCTGACCGAGGTCCTGGTCAAGATCAACCGTTCGGCCGCGGTGGTGAAAGGTGGCCGTCGGTTCTCCTTCTCCGCCCTGGCCGTCGCCGGCAACCGTTCCGGGATCGTGGGCCACGGCTACGGCAAGGCCCGTCAGGTGCCGAATGCGATCGAGAAGGCCAACAAGGACGCCCGCAAGCACCTGCTGCGGGTGACCGTCAACGAGCACGGCACCCTGGCCCACGAGGTCCAGGGCCGCTATGGCGCCTCGATGGTCAAACTGGTCCCCGCTGCGGAAGGCACCGGCATCATCGCTGGCGCTGCCGTCCGGGCGGTCTGCGAGATGGCGGGCATCCGCAACATCCTGACCAAGGCCTACGGGTCCACGAATTCGATGAACCTGATCAAGGCCACCTTCGTGGCCCTGTCCAGCCTGCGCACCCACGAAGAGGTCGCCGCCCTGCGCGGCGTCCAGCTCTGATCCGGGTGCCAGCTCACCTCGATCGCCACGCCAGCTCACCCGCCTAGCACCGCCTGCTCCCGGCAACCCCGAAGGCCATGCAACTCTCGACGATCCTCAAGAAGGGCAAGAAGTACTCGACGCGCAAGCGGGTCGGCCGCGGCGTCGGCAGCGGCTTGGGCAAGACCTCGGGCCGCGGCCACAAGGGCTGGGGCCAGCGCTCGGGCGCCCGCCGGCGCTCAGGCTACGAAGGCGGCCAGATGCCCCTCTACCGGCGCGTGCCCAAGCGCGGCTTCAAGAACGCCCGTTTCCGCACCGACTACACCGTGATCAACGTCGACCAGCTGAACGGCTACGCCGCCGGCACGACGGTCGACTTGGAAACCGTCCTGGCCAGCGGCCTGGTCAGCCTCGAGACGCGCCTGCTCAAGGTGCTCGGCGACGGCGATCTCAACAGGGCCCTGACCGTCCGGGCTCAGAAGTTCTCCAAGTCGGCCCTCGAGAAGATCCAGGCCGCCGGCGGCAAGGCCGTGCTCCTCGACGCCTTCGGCCGCGAGGCCAAGGCCGAGTGAGCTTCGAATCGGAGCGCCGACCCGGCGCCCGGATCCAGCCCTTCGAACCGAGTCCCTCCACACGAACTCCCCGGCGCACCCAGCCGTGACCGGCCCCAGGGGCCCTACGCCGACCAGGCCGACGGCCCCGCCCGGAAGCCCCAGCCCTGACGCCCAGCGATCCCGCTCCGACTGCCAGCTGGTCCAAAGCCCGCCAGCGCCGACCGCAGGCCACCGCCACCCGAACGCAGCCAGCACCCCCCCTGACCCGCCTCCACCGACCCGGACCCGCCCTGCGGGCAAGCCACCGGGTTCCGTAGCCCCCCCGATTCCCAACCCGCGCCCTTCTCTCCGCCGCGTGCCCGCACGCCCCGTCCCGTGAGCCACCCGATCAGCCAGATTCTGAAGTCCCCGGAGACCCGCTCCAAGATCCTGACCACGCTCGGGATCCTGGCGATCTACCGGATTGGCTTCCAGATCCCGGTGCCGGGGCTCAGCCCGACCTTCCTGCGCCAGCTGGCGGAAAGCGCCCAGGGATCCATCTTCGGCCTGCTGAGCGCCTTCTCCGGGGGCGCCATCGGCCAGACGGCGATCTTCTCGCTGGGGGTCATGCCCTACATCTCGGCGTCGATCATCTTCTCGATCCTCGGCAAGGTTTCGCCCCGGATCGAAGCGATCCAGAAGGAAGGCGCCGCGGGTCAGAAGAAGATCAACCAGTGGACCCGTCTGGCGACCATCCCGATCGCCATCATCCAGGCCCTTTTCCTGTGGTTCGGGCTGCTGTCGGATGACCCGACCAT
>JBIKLM010000181.1:0-8235 GCA_044359835.1 Planctomycetota bacterium | reverse complement strand
TGGGCTTGGCCGAGCCGAGCCACAGCAGCCGCTGCCGCCCCTCCCCCGAAACCCCTCGGGCCCGAGCCACGCTGCATTCCCCACTCCCCACTCGCCTCGCTACACACCCCACACCAGACACCCCACACCAGACACCCCACACCGCCCCGCGCCTGCCCCGCGCCTGCCCCGCGCCTGCCCCGCGCCGCTCTGCGGCCACCGGCCCCGCCCCCCAGCGCCCGGGTTCCGGCGCTGCACGGGCCGGGCCGACCCGCCGATCGGGCCGCTGGTCGGCGCCCGCACGGCGCTCGGTCCCGCCGTAGTCCGCGGCTGGTTCCGCCCGCGACCGCCGCCCACAATGCGCCCATGTCTTCCCCCGCCCCCGGCCGCGGTTCCGCCCTCGTCGCCCTGCTGCTGGCCAGCGCCTGGATCGCCGCCGGCGCCCTGTTCAAGCTGTTCATGGGCAGCCCCAACGACCTGCCGCCGGTGCTGCGCCAGGTGCCGATCCCGCTCGGGACCCTGTTTCCCGCGGCGATCGGCATCGAGCTGGCGGTGGTGGCCTCGGCGCTGCTGCGCCCAGCGCTGGGCTGGCGCCTGGTGACGCTCCAATACCTGGCCTTCCTGGGGGTGCTGGGCTGGCTGCTGAGCGCCGGCGCGGAGAGCTGCGGCTGCTTCGGCAGCCAGGTCAAGATCCCGCCCGCGGTGATGCTAGGCATCGACGGCGGCCTGTTGGCCCTGCTGCTGAGCCGCCGCCCCTGGCGCAGTTTGGCGGAAGCCGGTCAGCGCCGCGGGGCTCCCCTGGCCCTGCTCGCTCCGACCTTGGGGGCCTGCCTGGCGCTGCCGTTCCTGATGAGCCGCGAAGTCAAGCTCGCGCCGCGCGAAGGCAACCTGCGGCTCAGCGGGGCCGAACAGGGCGCCTTGGTCCCCGCGCCGCAAACGAGCGCCCAGGTCCCCGGCGGCGAGGCGGCGGCCGGCGCGGCGGCCCCGACGGCGGACACGGCCTCCGCCGCCAACCCGGAGCCTCCCGCGGCTCCCGCCAGCCAGGGCTTCGTGATCCTCGAACCCGAGCAGTGGGTCGGCAAGTCGATCTTCGAGACCGGCCTCGATCGCTGGCTGCCGCTGGAAGAGCTGCCCGGCGACGGCCTGTGGGTCTTCTGGCGCGTCACCTGCGACCACTGCCGCGATCACCTGCTGCAGCTGATGAACACCGAGCAGGGCCAGCGCCCGCTGGTGCTGGTCCGCTTGCGCGAGGCCAAGGACCGCACCTCGACCCCGGTGGTCGAGATCCTGCCCCAGGGCGGGCACGTCACCCAGGTGGAGCTGCCCGAGGGCTTCGATTGGGTCGTGACCACGCCCGCGGAGCTCGAACTCTCCGGCTACACCGTGGTGCGCGGCGCCCAGGGCGTGAAGCCCCATTGACGGGCTGAGAAACCATCGACTCGGGCGCCGCCCGAGCGGTCGCACCCGCCCGTCTGCATGCCCCTGGGCCGCCATCCGGCGGCCCCACAGGCTGGGATCGGCGCTGCGCGACGTTCCCAGCCTCCGAGCGGCCCAAGGGCGGCGGAGCGAGCGCCTCGGGCCAGGCCCGGGGCCCGCCGCGGGGTCAGCCGCGCTTGCCGCCGGGGCCCCGGTCCATGGCCTTCTTGAACAGGTTGCCGAGGTTGGTGGAGAGCGCCGGGCGCTGGGTCTCCCCCATCACGCGGCCCAGGTCGGCGGAATCGACGGCTTCTTCGGAGCCGAGCACCGCGCCGCGCTCGTCGAGGCGCGAGAGCGAGATGCGGCGCTTGTCCGCGTCGACGGACAGCACGCGCACCGGGATCTCTTGACCCGCGCTCAGCACGTCGCGGGCGCGGCGCACGCGCTCGCCGCCGCGGGCGATCTGCGAGACGTGCAGCAGACCCTCGAGGCCGGGCTCGAGCTCCACGAAGGCGCCGAATTCCTCGAGCCGGGTGACCTTGCCGGTCACCACGCGCTCCGGCGGATAGCGGCCGGCCAAGCCCGCCAAGGGGTCCGGCTCCATGGCCTTCATCGACAGGCCGATCTTCTTGCCGCCCTCCTCGAGCTTGACCACCTTGGCGCGCACCGTGTCGCCCACGGCCACGAAGGACTTGGCGTCCTCCACGCGGCGGTGGCTGAGCTGGGAGACGTGCACCAGGCCCTCGATGCCGCCGATGTCCACGAAGGCCCCGAAGGACTCGACGCGGGTGACGCGCCCTTGGACCTCGTCGCCGATCGACAGGTGCCCGAGCACCTGCTCGCGCAGCTCCTCGCGCTCCGCGGCCAGCACGCGGCGGCGCGAGACCACCAGCCGCCGACGGCCCGGATCGACCTCGACGACCTCGACGGTCATGCGCTGACCGACCAGGCCTTGCAGGTTGTCGGTGTGCCCCAGGCCGACCTGTGAAGCGGGCATGAAGGCGGTCAGGGGGCCGATGCTGAGCTCGACCCCGCCCGTGTTGACGGCGCTGACCTGGCCTTCGATGATCGACCCCGCTTCCAGCTCGTTCCAGGCCGCCAGGGCGCGGGCGCGGCGCCGGCTGAGCATCCACAGCCCGTCCTTCTGGCCGTTGAGCGTGAACTCGAACGTCTGGCCGATGCTGGGCGGTTCGTCGAACTCGCTCAGCGCGATCAGGCCTTGGCTGCGCGGGCCGAGCTCGATGATCGCGTCGGGCGCGTCGATGCCGACCACGGTGCCCTTGATCAAGTCGTGGCCGCGCTGGGGCTCGCTGCGCCGCGGTCCGTCGCCGCGGCCGCCGGGCTTGCCGGCGCCGTGCACGTTGCGGGGGCCGCGGCGCGGCTCGGAGAAATCGAGTTTGTCGGCGGCGCGCAGGGCGGCTTCCAACTCGGCCTGGAACGGATCCTTCTCGGACTTCGGCTGCTGAGACATGCCCGGGGGGCGCGGCGGAGTGTCGCGGTGATTCGGAACCCTTCCAGTCTAGCAGCCCCGCCGAGGGAGTCCTCGCACCCGCTTTACGAGCCCGCCGGCGCAGCGGGGCGCGCGGCAGCGTGCCGCGGCGGCTCGCCGGGCGCCGTCCGCCGCGGGGTCAGGTCCGCTGGGGCGCTGGCCGCCGCCTTGCCTTACGATGTTCGCCACGCGGGTCGGGAGCACCCGCGACGCTCGCGCGCCGGCCCGGCGCCGGTGGAACACGGCCCCTCCGCGGCGCGCTCCCGGCCCAGCGCCCGGCCCCCAGGTCGGGGGATCGACCTCGCCATGAAGACCCTGCTCAGCCAATTCTGCGACGATTTCAGCGCCGCGCTGGCGCCGATCCTGCCGCGCCTCAAGGACTTCGCCGACCGCATCGGCCAGGAGCGCGCCGCCGGCTCCGCGGCGCCCCGCCCGGCGCTGGTGCCCCGCGAGCAGGTGGCCGATTTCCGCGAGGTCTCCCTGCGCCTGCGGGCCCTGGCGGACAAGGTCGCCGAGCAGCAGGCCTACGTGCTGATCTTCGGCCCGCTCAAGAGCGGCAAATCGACCCTGATGAACGCCATCAGCGGGTCCTACGTCAGCGAGGTCACGGCCCTGCCGGCCTACCCCTGCATGGTCTACGTGCGCCACGCGCCCAAGCTCGAGTTCCTGGTGACGCGCTACAGCGGCGACACCCAGACCTTCGGCTCGTCGGCCTCGATGCGCATGCAGATCGGCCGCGACCACGGCGAGCTGGCCGAGCGCATCCGCGCCGAGGAGCGCTCGGGCCGCGACTTCGATCCGGCGCTGCATTTCCCCGCCGCGATCCGCCGCATCGACGTCAAGGTCTCGGCCCCGGACCTGGCCGAATCGGGCGCCGTGTTGGTCGACACGCCGGGCCTCTACAGCCGCATGAAGTTCGGCTACGACCGCATGACGCGCGAGTTCCGCGACGCGGCCGCCTGCGCGATCTTCGTGGTCAAGACCGACAACCTGTTCCTCGAGCAGGTCTTCGACGAGTTCAACGACCTGCTGCAGCTGTTCTCGCGCATCTTCCTGGTCGTCAACCTGGACGGCAACAAGCGCGACCTCAAGCCCGACGGGACCCTGGCCCCGAGCCTCGAGCGCGAGGATCCGGTGCGCGTGATCGAGGCCTTCGAAACCCTCTCGATGACCTCGCCGCTCAAGAGCGCCATCGAAGCGGGTCGCCTGCGCATCTATCCGGTCGATCTGCTGCAGGCGGCCTCCGAGCGCCTGCGCTCGCGCCAGGGCAGCGCGGAGCCGAGCCACAACCGCGGCGATTTCGAGGCCTTCATCCAGGACCTCTCCGATTACCTGAGCAGCACCGACTACCTGGTGGCTTTCCTGGGCGACAGCCTGCGCCAGGCCGATCTGCTGCTGGAGGAGAGCCAGCGCCTGTGCCGCCACCACGCGCTGCGCTCGCTGCTGGTCAAGGCCGACGACCTCGAGCGCGAGAAGCGCCACCAGCAGCAGCTGCTCGGCGCGATCGACCGACTGGCCGGCGAGGACTGGACCGCGGCCTTCGGCGCCCTGGGCAGGCGCCTGGTGGAGTCCGGCCAAAGCGCCCAGGCACCGCTCGAGGACCAGGCCCGGCGCGGCATCCAAAACGCCCTGCGCGGCTGGTTCCAGAGCGATCGCTCCCTGGCCGCTCTGATCGACGGCGAGCTGGCGCCGCTGCTGACCGGCTTCCAAAGCGAGCTGGCCGGCGAGCTCCAACTGGCCCTGCGCCAAGCGGCGGGCGGAGCCCACGCCGGCGCGGTGCTGCCCAACGAGCGCCTCGGCGATCTCGAGCGCCTGCGCCTGTCCCTGGCGGATTTTGCCGCCGAGGGCCTGGTGGCGGTCAGCCCGCGCGCGACGGTCAAGGCCGAGCGCCCGAGCCTCGACGTCAGCGAGCTGCCGGTGCGGCGCACGCTGTGGGACTGGCTCTTCTTCCGCAGCCAGGCCGCGGTGCGCCGCCGGCTGTTCGGCGCTGCCGGCGCAGGCCAGCAGCCGATCCCGCGGCACGTGAAGGAACAGCGCCTGGGGGAAGCGGGCCTGCGCTTCCTCTCCGATCAGCTCGAGGACCTGCTCGACGGCTGGTTCACGGCCCAGACCCAGCGCATCGGGGCTCAGCTGGCCGCCGACTATCGCCGTCCGGTGTTGGCGGCGCTGCTCGGGCGCCTCGAGGCGCGGCGCCAGGAAGGCCGGCTGGAGCTCGAATCGATCGAGCAGCAGCTCGGCGAACTGGCCCAGATCACCCGCTCGCTGCGCGAACTCGAGCAGGAGCTGGCCGCGGGCGACGAGCGCATCGCGCTGCTCAGCGAACGCTATCAGGCCACGGATCCGCGCGAGCTGGTACGCGAGCTGCAGCCGGTGCCGCGGCGGGAGCCTTCCGAAGGCGCCGTGGGGGCGCCGCCCGAGCTGCCCGCGGAGCGCGAGCTCGACCCGAGCGAAGCCCGCGCGCGCCCGGCGCCGGGCCCGGACAGCGACCGCGCCGAGATCTGACCCGGGGGCGCCGGCCCGGCGCGCGCCTGCGGCGTTCGCCCCCCAAAAGAACGAAGCCGCGATCGACCCGCGGGCCAGATCCCGGCAGCCCGGGCCCTGGCCGCTCGTGTCCGCAACCAGCCCGCCGGGGGCCGAGCCATCGCCCCGCGGGAACGGGCCGGCTCGGGCCTGGTTTCGCCCGCGGGGGCGCTCCAGACTGGCTCGACGGCCGACGCCCATGCCCAGGAAACACGCGCCTTTTCCCCGCCTGGGGCCCTACTGCGCCTTCACCGGGCGCATGGTGCGGCCGTGGCCGATCCGCGTGCTGCAAAGCCTGCTGCACAGCGCGGTGGTGCTCTGGCTGCCCCTGGCCGGCCTGGTGTGCCTGACGCCCCTGACCACGGCGCCCCGGGCCCTGTGGATCGGCGTCGGCGCGGCCCTGCTCTACGGCCTGGGCCTGGGCAGCGCGCGCCTGCGGTTCCTGGCCCAGATCGCCAGCTTGGCCATCGCGATCCTGAGCGCCGCGTTGAGCTGGGCCCGCCCCGATCCCATGCCGACCTCCGGCCAGGGGCTGCCGGTCTGGCTCGAGCAGCTGCTCTCGGGCCTGGCCGTGGCCGACGAATTCCTGCTGCAAGCCCTGCGCACCCCGACCCTGGCGCTCTGGTCGGCGCTGCTGGCCCTGCTCCTGGCCTTGGCGGTGTTCAGCACGGCCCTGAGCGCCTTCGAGCAGCGCGGCTTGCCGCGGCGCCTGTGGTTCGCGCGCTTCCACCCGGTCTGGGCGCGCCGGTATCGGCCCTCCGAAAGCGCCCACGGGCTGATCGGCGCCCTGGCGATCCACGACGACCCGCTGCTGCGCGAGAAGCTGCTCTGGCTCGAGCTGCCCGCGGGCGCCAACGCCTTCCTCTTCGCGCCGCCCGGGAGCGGGGCCGCCGGGCGTGTCGTGCTGCACGGCCTGGAGCGCGAGGTGCGCGTCTTCTGCGAGGGCTCGCGCTGGTACCAAGCCGGTCACTTCGCCGGCGCGCGCCAACCGGCGCGCCTGCGCCTGTTCGCCGAGCGCCTGCATCCCGCCAGCCCCGCCGCCGATCCAGAGCTGCGCCCCGCCGCCCCCGGCGCGCTCCCCGTGCGCGACTTCTACGCCGCCGACAACGGCGTCTACGGCAAGACCTATCGCGAGCCCCAGGACGTGCGACTGCTGGGCCTGCTGCTCGATTCGCGCCCCAACCTGGCCGGTCCGCCCCCAGCCCTGCCGCGCTTCACGGCGCTGCTCGAACGCGTCGGCCAGGTGCAGGCCGAGTACCCCCACAAGGACCTGCTCGGGCAACCCTTCCGCGACCAGGCCAGCGGCCGGTTGCACCTGCCCTGGCGCGGGCCCGACGACGAGGTGCTCGACCTCGAACTGCCCCTGGACGCGGACGCCGTGCGCGCCGTGAACACCGGCACGGACAGCTATTACCTGCTGTGGGTGCCCTTCGCGCCCGAGGTCGAGCCCCTGGAGAGCCGGCCTTGAAGGGGCCGGTGCTGTTCCTGGCCGGGGATGGCAGCGGCCGCCTGCGCTTGATCGCGGCGCTCTCCGAGACCGGCGCGGGCGCCTTCGGACTGGAGGGCGGCCGCGCGCGCCTCGAGCTGGTGCCCGAGCTGGCGGGGGTGGCCCAGGGCGACCCCCGCGGCCGGCGGGTGGACCTGGCGCGCCTGCTGGCCCCCCAGGCCCTGGCGATCGAGCCGGGGGAGCGCCTGCCCCTGGGGCTGGCGGACCTGGCGGCGCACCTGATCGAGTTGCCCGCCCTGGGCACCCCGGCCGCCGATGGCCAGCGCCACCCGGTGCAGCTGTGCCTGCTGGACGGCGACGCGCCCGAGCTGCAGCCGCTCTGGCCCGTGCCGGGCGGGTTCCTGGAGGTCGAATGCCGCGGCCTGGACCTCAGCCGCGCCGGCTTCGAGCGCGCGGCCCTGTGGACCGCGCCGGGCGCGCCGGGCGGAGCGAGCCTGCGCTTGCTGGGGGCCCCTTCGCCGGCCCACGGCGCTCTGCTGGCCCTGTGCGCCGAGGCCGAGCTGGGCGGCCTCTCGGCGGCGCCCAATTCATTCCTGGCCGAATGGCTGCAGCGCGGACGGGAAGCCGGCGGGGCCGGACTGGAGGCCACGCGCGCCTACGCCGCGCGCCAGGGCCTGCGGCCCCTGCTCGGGCGCTTGCTGCTCGCGGGCGGCGCGGTCGCCGGCGAGCTGAGCCTGCCCGAGGGTCGCCGAGCGCTGCGCGTCCGGCTCGAGCGCCGGGCGCGCGGCAGCGCCCTGTCGATCGAGATCGACCTGCCCGAGGGGCCGGTGCGCTTGCAGCTGGCCCTCTGCGGCGCCATGCCGGGGGTGCTCGCCCCCCTGGCGGGCCCGGGCGAGGACCTGGTCTCGCATCGGCTGCTGCTCTGGCGCGAGCGCGGCGAACAGGGCCCGGTGCTGGAAAGCTGCGCGGACGCACGCACCTTCCTGCTCGCGCACCCAGAAACCTGGAGCGCCCCGCGCTCGCTGGCCGCGGCGATGCCGCCGCTCACCGCACCGTGATCCGCCGTCTGGTCTTCGCCGAAAGCACGCCGCGGCCCTCCGACCAGGCCGGCGTCGAGGCCGTGGTGCAGGTGCGGCTTGAACACGAGGACCCGCAGCGCGGGCTCGCCTGCCAGCGCGCCTGGCCCGCGGTGCGCACCCTGGCCGACGTCGAGCCGGGCTTCAGCCCCCGAGAGCTGCCGGCGTTCCTCGAGGAGCTGCTGGGCTACCTGCGTCGACGCGCCGGCGAAGCGGAGGCCGCCGGCCCGCTCACGCCGGAGGCGCTGGTGCCCCGCGCGGCCCGCGAAGCGCAGGGCCTGCTGCGCTTGGAAGCGCGCCTGCCGGCC
>JBIKLM010000182.1:0-8235 GCA_044359835.1 Planctomycetota bacterium | reverse complement strand
GCCGACGCTGTCCATGCGATAGGCCCGGCTGGTCATCAGTTCGCGGTGCATGGCCTTCAGGGACCAGCCCTGCGCGATCAGGCGCGCGGCCAGGTGATCGAGCAGCTCCGGGTGGGTCGGCGGCACGCCGAGGTTGCCGAAATCGCCGGGGCTGCGCGACAGTCCGCGCCCGAAGTGGAACTGCCAGAGCCGGTTGGCCATGGCCCGCGCGGTCGCGCTCCGGCCTTCGCCCACGAGCCAGCGGGCCAGGGCCAGGCGCCGGCCGGTGCTTTGGGCCCCGGGGTCCACGGCGTGGAGCTGCGCGCCCCGGGCCTGCGGGCCCGCGCTGGCCAGGAAGGCTTCCGGGATCGCGGGCTCCACCTCGGCCCCCGGGGCGTGCACGGAGCCCCGGCCGAGCACCGCCTGGACAGGCGGGACGCCGCCGTGTTCGCGCGCGATCTGGGCCGGGTAGGGCGCCACGCGGGGCAGGTCCCCATGCCGATCGAATTCCGCCAGCAGGTCGAACAGGCGCTCCCGCTCCGCGCCCGCCGGCAGGCGCTCGGCCGCCGCGCGCAGCGCCGGCAGCCACTCCTCGCGCTCCGGCCCCGGACCCTGCCCGGGTACGCCCGCGTACAGCCCTGCGTCGATGTATTGCCCGCCGAAGTCCTGCACGCAGGCCAGGGACAGCACGTTGCGCCCGATCACCAGGTGCGCGCGCTGCGTCGCGTCGAGGGGCAGCTCGAGATAGCGGGTCGTGTAGCCGCGCCGCTCGAGGATCTGCACGCCGTTGAGGAACACGACCACGTCGTCATCGTGGTGCAGGGTCAGCAGGACCTGCTCGGGGATCTCCTCGAGCACGAAGGTCGTGCGCAGGGCGATCGAGGGGCCGTGCCAGGGGGTCTTGACCCGCGCTCCCGGGGTGCCCGGGGCGCCGAAGCCGCCCGCGCCGCGGGGCCAGGCGCCGTCGTCGAAGGCGGGGCTGGCGAAGCCCGCGGGGGCCTGGCCCTCCAGGTAGGCCCAGGTCGCGGGGCGCTCGCGCGCGTCGGGCAGCAGGGGCGTCGCGCGGCCGTCGTGCTCGCCAGGCGCGCTCAGCTCGAGCCGCCGCGCCTCCGCGGCCAGGGCCGTCTCGAGCCGCTCGCGGGCCTGGCTCCAATCGGCCGCGCTCGACACGCCGGGCCTCGGCAGGTCGGCGACCTGCCCGGCCGCGCCGCCGCCCAGGTGCTGGCCGAAGCCGCCGCCGCCGAAGCCGACCAGGTTGTTGAAGAAGGCCGTAAAGCCGTAGTACTCGGCCTGGGAGATCGGATCGGCTTTGTGGTCGTGGCAGCGCGCGCAGCCGATGGTGGCGGCCAGGAACACGCTGCCCGCGGTGTCCACGATGTCCGCCAGCTCGTCGGCGCGGGCCTGCTCGGGATCGCTGGGCTCGTCGTCCCAGACCCCCAAGCGGAAAAAACCCGTGGCCAGCAGCGCGTCCGCGGGCAGGCGCTCATCCGGCGGGGCCTCGTCGCCGGCCAGCTGTGCGACCACGAAGCGGTCGTAGGGCAGGTCGTCGTTGAGCGCGCGCACGACCCAATCGCGATAGCGCCAGGCGTTCTGCTTGGTCGCGTCGCGCTCGTAGCCGTTGGTCTCCGCGTAGCGCACCAGGTCGAGCCAATGGCGCGCCCAACGCTCGCCGTGGTGCGGGCTCGCGAGCAAGCGATCGATCAGCGCCGCCCAGGCGTGCTCGAAGCCGTCCCGCTCCACTTCGGCGAGGAAGCGCTCGCGCTCCTGCGGCGTCGGCGGCAGGCCGGTCAGGTCGAAGCTGGCCCGGCGCAGCAGCACGGCCGGGGGCGCGTCGGGGGCCGGATCGAAACCGGCGGCCTCCTGGCCGGCGCGCACGAAGGCGTCCAGGGGCTGCCGCCCCCAGGCGCGGTCCTTCGGCTCCGGCGGCGGGCCCTCCGCCAGGGGCCGGTAGGCCCAGCCCAGGACCCGGCGGGGCTCGGCCCCGCGCGCGTGGCGCCGCGGGTCGGCCAGCCGGCCCTCCGGCCCCTCCGGCCAGGGGGCGCCCAGCCGCACCCAGTCCTCCAGCAGCTCGAGCTCGCGCGCCCCCAGCCGCCCCCGGGGCGGCATGGACAGGTCCGGATCGCCGTAGCGGATCGCGTGCAGCAGCCGGCTGCGCTCGCCTTGCTCGGCGTCGATGGCCGGCCCGCGGTGTCCGCCCTCCAGGAAACTGGCGCGGTCGGCGAAGCTGAGCCCCGATTTGCGGGCTTCGCCGCCGTGGCAGGAGAGGCAGTTGGCCGCCAGCACGTCGCGCACGGCGCTCCAGGCGGCATCCTGGTTCGCGGCTCCCGGGGGAACGGGCGACGGCAGAGCCGCGAGCAGCAGGATCCAGGAGAGCATCGGGCGGTGTCGGACCTTTGGAAACGCCCATGCTAGCGGCGCCCCCGGAACGCGCCGGGCCGGCCGCCCTGGGGTGCTCGGCGCTCCCAAGGGGCCACGGGGGGGCCATTCCCGGCGAAGCCCACGGCCCGGCCGCGCCCTGAGTCCCGGCAAGCGCCCGCGCCGAGGGCGCCGAGCCGCGTCGATCCGCTCCGGCCGCCGATCGGAATTTCGCCGCCGCACCCCGCGCTCTCGAGCAGCCCGCTCGCTACCTTCCCGCCATGCAGCTGCGTCGCCTCCTCGGCCTGTCCCTGACCCTGCTGATCGTCTGCTTGCCCAGCGGCTGCCGCTCCCCGCGGCGCCAGGTCGCTCCCGGGCCGGGCCTGGCCGCCTTCGACCGCGAAGCGCCCCAGGGCAGCGCCGTGCATCCGCGGCCGGCCTGGAAGGAGGGCGATTGGTTCGACTATCGCCGCGGCGGCCTGATCCGCCTGCGATTCTCGGTCTTCGAGCTGAGCGGGGTCGATTCCAAGGGCAACCCGCAGCGCGGCTTCCTGCTGCGCAACAGCGAGACCGCGCGCAGCCAGGTGCTCGATCAGGACCTCGGCAGCCTCGGTGAATCGACCCAGCAAGCTCCGCCGGGGCTGACCGGACCCTTCGACGTGCTGCTCGATCCGGTCGACCCCGGTTTCGCCTGGCCCCTGTGGGTCGGCAAGCGCTGGTCGGGCGGCTTCACGCAGCGTAGCCCGGGCAAAGACGACCTGCCCTTCCGCGTTTTCTATCGGGTCGAAGGCCAGGAATCGGTGCAGGTTCCCGCGGGCACCTTCCAGGCCCTGCGCATCGAGCGCCGCTCGAGCCTGGCGCTGGAGGGCAAGTTCATCGACCGGGTCAGCTTGATCTGGTACGCGCCGGAGATCGGCTGCATCGTGCGCCGCCTGGAGGACAGCATCGTCACCGAACTCGAGGGCTATCACCGCCAGGAGTTGGGCGCCAAGTCCGGCGGTTGAGTCCGGCGGTTGAGTCCGGCGGTTGAGTCCGCGGCAAGCTCCTGTCTTCGCTCGCACTTGTCGCGGCGGCGCAGCAGAGCGCAGCGGCGCGGGCTTCGGATCGCGGCGTCTCCGCGCTTGCCGGCCGGGTCGCAGGCCTCTAGCCCCCCGCGCTTCGCAGCCCTCGAAAACCGCAGGCCGCCCGGCGCGTGGCGCGGGGCGGCCTGCTGGGTGCGCCGCGAGGATCAAACCCGCGGAGCGTGGGCTGCGGCCCGCAGGCCGCCGCCGGTCACTTGACTTCGCAGAACTTGGCGTCGTCGTAGAGCAGCGACTCCATGGTCCCGTCGGTGGCTTCCGGCTGGTAGTACTTGAAGCCGGTGCCCTTCATGTCCCAGGCGTCCTTGACCCAGAAGTAGTAGCCGTTGATGAAGAAGTCGCCGAAGGAGGCGCCGTAGTAGGCCAGGGGGAACACCGGCACGACCCACAGGATGCCGTCGATCCAGGGGCTGTCGATGTAGAGCTTCTGGTCCCAGTTGTCGAGGCTGCGGGTCAGCTGCTTGGGGCCAGCGAGGCAGGAGGAGAGGCCCAGCGCCAGGGCGCCGACGGCGATCGCGGTGTTCTTTTGCATGGTTTTGGTGGGTGGTTCGGGGGGGCGCCCGCGAGGGCCAGAGCGCCACGCACGACAGCAGGGTCCCGATCTCCACCCCCCGGAGTCAAGCATCCCGCCGGACCGAGGGCCGCGCTCCGGGTTCCTCCGGGGGCCCAAGAATCCCCAAATAGGGGCCAGTTTCGGCCCGTCAGCGGCGGAACTGGGGCGATTTGTCGCACCTATTCAGCGCGGTCGGCGCGCCGCGCGGATCTCGCTTTCAGGCGCCGACCGGGGCTCTCCGTGGGGCCGGAACGGGGCCAGGGAGGGCCGGTTTCGGAGCCCGGGCCGCGCCCCCCTTCCGTCGCTGGATCGATGGCCCGCGCCCGAACTCGGCGGGCGGCATCGATCCAGCGCGTCGATCCGGCCTGCTCGATCAGACCCCTTGCTTGAACTGCGCCGTTTCAGTCGAGCCCGCCAGGGCCGTGGTCGAGGCCTGGCCCCCGGAGATCGCCTGGGTCACGGCGTCGAAGTAACCGGTGCCGACCTCGCGCTGGTGGCGCGTGGCCGTGTAGCCGGCGCGCTCGGCGGCGAATTCGGCCTGCTGGAGCTCGGAGTAGGCGGCCATGCCGCGGTCCCGGTAACCCCGAGCCAGCTCGAACATCGAGTGGTTGAGGGCGTGGAAACCGGCCAGGGTCACGAACTGGAACTTGTAGCCCATGGCGCCCAGCTCGCGCTGGAACTTGGCGATCGTGGGCTTGTCCAGTTTGGCTTCCCAGTTGAACGACGGCGAGCAGTTGTAGGCCAGCCACTTGCCGGGGAAACGCGCGTGGATCGCTTCGGCGAAGTGGCGCGCTTCGGCCAGGTCCGGCTTGCCGGTCTCGCACCAGACCAGGTCGGCGTAGGGCGCGTAGGCCAGGCCGCGGGCGATGGCGGTCTCGAGGCCGTTCTTGATCTTGAAGAAGCCCTCGTTGGTGCGCTCGCCGGTCAGGAAACGCCGGTCGCGCTCGTCCACGTCGCTGGTCAAGAGCGTGGCCGCCTCGGCGTCGGTGCGGGCCACCAGCAGGGTCGGCACGCGCAGCACGTCGGCCGCCAGGCGCGCCGCGTTGAGCGTGCGGATGAAGCTCTGCGTCGGGACCAGCACCTTGCCGCCCAGGTGCCCGCACTTCTTCTCGCTGGCCAGCTGGTCCTCGAAGTGCACCCCCGCGGCCCCGGCCCGGATCATGGCCTTCATCAGCTCGAAGGCGTTGAGCGGCCCGCCGAAGCCGGCCTCCGCGTCGGCCACGATCGGCACCAGCCAATCGATCGAATCGTCGCCCTCGGCGTGATGGACCTCGTCGGCGCGCTGCAGCGTGTTGTTGAGCCGCGCGACCAGCGAAGGCACCGAGTTCGCCGGATAAAGGCTCTGGTCCGGGTACATCTCGCCGGCCAGGTTGGCGTCCGCCGCGCATTGCCAGCCCGATAGGTAAATGGCCTTGAGGCCGGCCTTGACCTGCTGCATGGCCTGGTTGCCGGTCAGGGCGCCCAGGGCGTGCACGTAGCTCTCCTCGCTCAACAGCTTCCAGAGCTTGACCGCCCCGCGCTCGGCCAGGGTGTGGCGCGGATGCACCGTGCCCGACAGGCGCGCCACGTCGGCCGGCGTGTAGTCGCGTTGGATCCCGGCGAAACGGCGCGGATCCAGCAGCAGGGCGTCGCTCAGGGATTGGTAGCAGGGGCTCGACATGGCGGGGGAGGGCAGGGCCAAGGCTTCGTAGGGAGGGCGGCGCCTGGTCCGTGGTCCGGCCGAGGCGGGCCGCGGGCTCAGGCGGGGGCGTGGTCGAGGTGGCCGTAGGCCGCCAGGGTCAGGAAGTCCGGGCAGCGCGGGGCGCGGATCAACTCATCGAAAATCTGGGCAGCCAGGGCGAAGCGACTCTGGGAAAATTTTTGTTCCCCCAGGCGCGCGCGGATTTTTCCGAGTTCCTCGCCGAGCACCTGGCCGAACAGCTCGCCGGTCAGGCGCCGCCCGTCGGACAGGCGCGCGCCGTGCCGCAGCCAGGCCCACACCTGGGCGCGGCTGATCTCGGCCGTGGCGGCGTCCTCCATCAGGTGGTGGATCGGCACGCAGCCGACGCCGCTGAGCCAGGCCTCGAGATAGGTCATGCCGATCTCGAGGTTGGCGCGCAGGCCGGCCTCGCTGATCTGGCCTTCGGGCACGCTGAGCAGGTCCTCGGCGCGCACGTGCACGTCCTCGCGCAGGACGTGCAGCTGGTTCGGCCCGCTCAGCACGCGATCGAACTCTTCGCGCGCGATCGGCACCAAGCCGGGGTGCGCCACCCAGGTGCCGTCGTGGCCGTCGCCGGCCTCGCGGCGCTTGTCGGCCCGCACCTTGTCGAGCGCCGCCTGGTTGCGCGCCGGATCGTCCTTGATCGGGATCTGGGCCGCCATGCCGCCCATGGCGTGGGCGCCGCGGCGATGGCAGGTCTGGATCAGCAGCTGGCTGTAGGAGCGCAAGAAGTGGCGGTCCATGCCCACGCTGCCGCGGTCGGGGAACACGGCGGACCCGTGGGCCTGGAACTTCTTGATGAAGCTGAAGATGTAGTCCCAACGGCCGCAGTTGAGCCCGCTGCTGTGCTCGCGCAGCTCGTAGAGGATCTCGTCCATCTCGAAGGCCGCCAGGATGGTCTCGATCAGCACCGTGGCCCGGATCGTGCCGCGCGGCAGCCCCAGGGCCTCCTGGGCGAACAGGAACACGTCGTTCCACAGGCGCGCTTCGAGGTGGCTCTCGAGCTTGGGCAGGTAGAAGTACGGGCCGCTGCCGCGCTTCACGCTCTCGGCGGCGTTGTGGAAGAAATACAGGCCGAAGTCGAACAGGCTGGCCGAGATCGGGCGCCCATCCAGGGTCAGGTTGGCTTCTTCGAGGTGCCAGCCGCGCGGGCGCACCACCAGGGTCGCCGTGCGCGGGGCGAGCTCGTAGCGCTTCTTGGTCTCGGGGTGGGTGTAGACGATCTCGCGGCGCACCGCATCGCGCAGGTTGAGCTGACCGTCGAGGCAGTTCTGCCAGGTGGGCGAATTCGAGTCCTCGAAATCCGCCATGAAGACGTTGGCGCCCGAGTTGAGCGCGTTGATCACCATCTTGCGGTCGACCGGCCCGGTGATCTCGACGCGCCGATCGGTCAGGTCGCGCGCCGGCGCCGCGACCTTCCAGTCGCCGGCGCGGATCGCGGCGGTTTCGCTCAGGAAACCGGGCTTCTCGCCGGCGTCGAGGCGCGCCTGGCGCTGCGCGCGGTGGGCCAGGAGTTCCCGGCGCCGGGGCCCGAAGCGCCGCTCGAGCTCGGCCACGAAGGCCAGGGCCGCGGGCGAGAGCAGCTCGGCCTGGCGGCTGGTGGGCGGGAAGCGGAGCTCGAGGCCTGCGGGGCTCTGGGGACGCTGGGACATGGGCGCGTTCGAAACCTAACCCGCGCTCGGCGCGGGAGTCGGGAGGAGAGAAACCGGAGCGGCCAGTCTCGAATCGACCAGAGGCGGCTCCAAGCCGCAGCCGCCTGGAACCTGCGGGCTGGACCGCCCGTGGCTCGCGGCTGGCGGCGCCGCGGCCCGGAAAACTCTTCCAGCGCAGCGCGCGCCGTCTCGGTCCGAGGGGCTGGGGTCGCCCCCGGCGATCGCGGGGCGCAGCCCGGCGCAGGCCCAGCTCCAGCCGTTCGGCGCTGCCTGGCCGAGCGGGCTCCGGGAGCGCGGTTCCTGGGCCGGTTCGATGATTCGTCGCCGTGTGCGTCGGATTCAGCCGGCCTGGGCCGGCCAGGCTCCGCCTCGCCGGGCCTGGGGCGCAGCCCGGGGCGCTCTGCCTGGCCTGTCCTGGCCCGGCGGCCGGTTGCCCCGCAGCGCCCGCGACGCGCCCCGGCGCCGTCAGGCGTGCTGCAACGCGGCGGCGGCGACGCGCTCGACCTCCAGATCGAGCATGCAGGCGTGGCGCGGCAGGGGGCAGACCCGTTTGCCGCAGGGCGCGCAGGGCGGCGTCTCGCGCAGCACGAGGTGGCGCCGGCCGCGGCGGTCCTCGCCGTAGGGACCGGTGCGGCGCTCGTCGGCGGCCCCGAACAGCGCCAGCACCGGGCAGCCCACGGCCGCCGCCAGGTGCATCGGTCCGGTGTCGCAGCCCACGAACAGGCGCGCGCGCCGCAGCAGCGCGATCAGCTGCGGCAGATCGGTGCGCCCCACCAGATCCACGGCGCCGCTGGCGCCCGCGCCCGCCGCCAGGGCGCCCTGGGCAGCCTCCCGATCGGCGGGCCCGCCGATCAGCGCCAGGGGTCCGAGCCCGCGCCCGGCCAGGGCCGCGGCCAAGCGCCCGAAGCGCTCCGGTTC
>JBIKLM010000180.1:0-8236 GCA_044359835.1 Planctomycetota bacterium | reverse complement strand
CTTGTCACGGATGTGGCGCAGCACGTTGGCGTAATGGATCTCGCCGGTGCCGGGCTCGTTGCGGCCCGGATTGTCGCCGATCTGGAAGTAGGCGATCCAATCCCAGCACAGGTCGATGTTGGCGATCAGATGGCCCTCGCTGATCTGCTGGTGGTAGATGTCGAACAGGATGCGGACCGCCGGCGAATCCACCGCCGTGCACAGCAAACGCGCCTGGGCGGCCTTGGTCAGCAGCATGCCGGCGTGGTCGCGCCAGGGATTGAGCGGCTCCATGACCATCGTCAGCCCGTGGGGCTCGAAGACCTCCGCGCCGCGCTTCAGCATCTCGATCGCGTGGGCGTGCTGGTAATCGAGCTCGAGGCCCGGGTCGCGGTCGCCCAGCACGATCGTGGTCCAGCGCGCGCCGACGCGCTTGGCCACCTCGACCGCCTGGGAGAGATCGGCCAGGAAGCTCTGCACGTGCTCCGGCGCGCCGCTGGCGAAGCTGCGTTTGCCGAAAGCCGTGCCGAAGTTGGCCACGAACACGCCCATGCTCATCCCCAGGCGCTCCAGGGCGCGCCCGATGCGCTCTTGCTCCTCGACCGGCCGGGCCATCATCCCGTTGTCCTCGAAGGCCGTGAAGCCCTGGTCGTGGGCCCATTCGAGCTGCGCCACGGGGTCCTCGCCGGCCAGCGCCGAAAACTGGCCGAAATGGGGCGCGAACTTCATGCGCAGCGCGCTGGTTTTCGCCGCGGGAGCCAGGCCCAGGGACGCCGCCGCGGTCAGGGCCGCGGTGCCTTGCAGCAGATGCCGTCGTTGCATGGCGGGCAGCATAGCCAGGCGCCCGCCGGAGGGCCTCAGGGGCAGATCTGCGCCTCGATTCCGTTCGAGAACAAGACGCCCTCCGGGCCGAGCGGCGAAATCGCGAAGCCCTGGGCGTAGAACTGCCGGCCCACCAGGCCCTGCACCTGGGGCAGGGGCAGCGGGAAGCTGGTGCTGGGCACGCTGGCCGTGCCGCCCAGGATCAGGAACAGCTGGGTCTCGTCGAGCAGGACGACCCCGCCGAGCAGCGGCCAGCTCGAAGGCGCCAGGGACAGGGCCAGCAGCGGGGCGACCGCGCCCGCATCCAGGCCGGAGAGCACGAAGTTCGGCGTGGCGCCCAGCTGGATCGGGCCAGAGACCTCCAGGCCGAGCTGGTTGGGTGGGCCCAATTCGAAGCCGTAGGGGGCGCTGGAGGTCTTGCGCAGCACCAGCCGATTGCCCGCTTGCGTCAAGACCACCCGCGTGGCGGTGTAGAGCCCTTGGGGGTCGGGCTTGATCAGCTCCGATTGGATCAGCTGGCCGTCCGACAGGCGGTAGTTTTCGAAGCGCACCGCGCAGGGCGGGGCGAACTGGAACTGGGTCAAGCCGCGCGGGGTCCAATCGGCGCGCGCGCTGGGCTGTACGGCGCCCTCGAGGCCGCTGCCGTTGCGCAGCCGCACCTGCACGCGGTGCAGCTCCGGGGTGTCGACGAAGGTCTGCGGCTCGACCTGGATCGGCGCGTTGAAGGAGCCGATCAGATCGCCCACCAGCGGGTTGCCGCCGCCTGGATCCCCGTCCAGCTCGAAGCGCGTGAAGGCCGCCCGCGGGCCTTGACGCCGATAGCCCCACAGCTCGGCCTCGAGCAGCGCGAAGGCCTGCTTCCAGGGGCCTTCGGCGCTGGAGCTCGGGCCGCTGTGCGTGCCGTCGTCCCATAGGAAGACCGCCGGGTGCCGCAGGTTCTGGATCAGCTTGAAGAACAGCGGCTTTTCCTGCCATCCGACAACCGTGTCCTGGCGCCCGCACAGGGCCAGGATCGGGGGCCGCGGGGTCAAGGCGTCCGTCAGGGTCAGGTCCGCGGGCGAGCGCGCCGCCACGAAGCCGGCGTCCAGGCGGTCGTAGGTTGGCACGCCCTCCGAGCTGGGCAGATCCAGGCTCAACGGGCCCCAGAGCTGGTCCCCGGTCTCGGGAACAGACCAGCAGCCGTTGGTCTGGCAGCCCCAATCGAATTTCGGCACGATCGCGGCGGCAGCCGCGAAGCGCTGCGGATAGCGATAGGCCAGCGAGATCGCCGCGGCGCCGCCCATCGAAACACCGGCCACCAGCGTGCGATCCGGATCGACCGGGAAGTTGGCCGTGGCCCAATCGAGCTCGTACAGCACGCGCCGCACGGTGAAATCCACGTTGGCGGGGCTGCCGCTGCCGATCGGGTCGGGGAAGTCCGGATTGGTGCCGTACCAGTAGGTGTTGAAGGGCGGGATGCGCTGCCAATCGTCCGGCGCCAGCATGATCGCCTCCGGCTGGGAGGGCTGCGGAACCGTCAGGAAGCTGCCGCCGCGCTCGTGCAGCTGCAAGAGCAGCGGACGGGGCGCCGTGCCCAGGGCCTGCCCGAAGCTGACGCGCAGGTTGAAGGCCAGGCCGGGCAAGCTGGCCATGGCCGGGGCGAAAGGGGTGCTGCGCTCGCTGACCCAGTGCACGTAGGTGCCGAAGTCCGGTCCGCTGAACTGCAGGATCGGCCTGGGCGGGGCGGGCGTCTCGTTGACCGGCGCCGACAGGGTGTTGATCCCGGGGACCAGGGTCGCGTCCTCGACGTCCGCCAGCACCGTGGTGACCGCGTAGTAGGCGTCGCCGGGTTGTTCGATGGTGTAGACGAACAGGCCCTGGCTGGCGGCCAGCGGCGCGGCGCCCTCCTGGATCACGTAGGTGAACACCTGGCCCGAGAGGGTGGTCAGGCGCAGGTTGAGGGTCGTCTGGGAATCGACCTCCCCGAGCAGATCCACCTGGGTCAGGTCGGTGGCCGGGGTGAAGGGCAGGGGCGAGCGGTAGATCCGATAGCGGGTGGCCTGGGAGGGCACTTCGTTCCAGGTCAGGAAGCTCTGGCCCTGCCCTGCGTGCACCGCCAGGCCGGTCGCCAAGGGCCCCGTGCCACTGCTCTGGCCCGGCAGCGCGCCGGCCAGACAAAACAGGAGCTGGGCGCAGAGCAGCGCCCCTTCGAACGGGATGCGAGCCATGGACTAGCGGTGCCGGGGCTTGAAAACGCCGTGTGAACGGGGGAGCGAGGGGGGAAGCGGGCCTCGCCGGGCGAAAAATTCTACCTGGGGCCTCGGCGATCGGTTGGGTCCCGCCCAGGCGCACCGCGTTGGCGCCCGACCGATTCCAGGGCCGCCCGACCGGCTGCTGGCCTGCGCGCCGCGGGCCTCTCGGCGCACCGCGCCCGGGCGCCTCCCGGTCGGCGCCAGCGGGCGCGGGTCGGCCCGCGCCGCTGGACCGAGCGGGCACACCGGCCAGTGTCCGGGCGGCGCAGCAGCCCGGCCACGGGCGGCCGAGGCCGCCCGGTCGAGCCCGACGCCGGCGCTAGACTGCCGCGCCCATGAGCGTCGCAGAGCGCCCCGATGTGGCCCCCGTGCGCCGGCAGCTGCTGGCCCTGCAGGAGCAGATCTGCGGCGCGCTGGAAGCGCTGGACGGCGCCGCGCGCTTCCGCGGCGACGAGCTGCACGGGGAGCGCGGGGGGCTGGCGCGACCGCGCGTGCTGGAGGGCGGCGCCGTGATCGAGAAGGCCGCGGTCAACTTCAGCCACACCTCCGGGGCCCAGCTGCCGCCGGCGGCCACCGCGCGCCGACCGGCCCTGCACGGCCGCACCTTCGAAGCGGTCTCGGTGTCGCTGATCGTGCATCCGCGCAACCCCTACGCCCCGACCAGCCACGCCAACACGCGCTTTTTCATCGCCGAAAAGCCGGGCGAGGCGCCGGTCTGGTGGTTCGGCGGCGGTTTCGACCTGACGCCGTACTACGGCTTCGAAGAGGACTGCGTGTTTTGGCACCGCGTGGCCCGCGCCGCCGTGGCCCGCGTCGAGCCGGCGCTCTATCCGCGCTTCAAGCAGGAATGCGACCAGTATTTCTTCTTGAAGCACCGCGGCGAGCGGCGCGGCATCGGCGGGCTGTTCTACGACGATTTCGACGAGCTCGGCTTCGCGCGCTGCTTCGCCCTGCACAGCGCGGTGGGGCAGGGCTACCTGGAGGCCTATCTGCCGATCCTGGAGCGGCGCCGGGCTACCCCGCACGGCGAGCGCGAGCGCCAGTTCCAGCTCTACCGGCGCGGCCGCTACGTGGAGTTCAACCTGGTCTACGACCGGGGCACGTTGTTCGGCCTGCAGTCGGGCGGGCGCATCGAGTCGATCCTGGCCTCCCTGCCGCCGCTGGTGCGCTGGGAGTACGACTGGCGGCCGCCCCCGGGCAGCCCCGAGGCGCGCCTGACCGAGCACTTCTTGGTGCCGCGCGATTGGGCCGGGGACCTGGGGTGAGCGCCCGCCGGTCGGCCGGCTCGCCGGGCGCCGAACGGGGCAGCGCTCGATTCCAGGGCCCGGGCGTCCGCCGGTCCCGCCCGGCTCGAACGACCGGCCGGGCGCGGGGGCCGGGGTGGTCCCGCGGCTCCCATCCAGGGGCTGCCCGGACCGCGCGGCAGGGGGCCTGTGCCCCGGGGAGTCGCCCGGCGCCCGGTCCGGGCCGAGCCCGCGCACAGCCCGGACGCTCCGAACCCTGCCCCCGGCGGGCTGCGCCAGCCGCCGCCGGCGTCGTTCGACGCCTCGAGCGCCGAGCACCCTCGGCCCGCGCGCCCGCCACGCGGGCCAGGGCCCGCCCCGGGCCGCTGGCGCTCTCCATGCGGGGCTGCCCGGACTCGGCCGCTCTCATCCGCAGGGCGGCTGCGTAGCCAGGCCTCCGGGGCCCCCGTCGGGGCCCGCTAGACTGCCGAATTCCGCCGCGTCCCGCGAAACGCCGTCCCTCCCCCATGCTGCGCTCCACGATCGCCCTCGCCTCCGCCTGCTGCCTGCTCCTACCGGCCTGCGACGGCGGCTCCCAGGGCGGCCCGCGCCCCGGCGGCCTGGTCTTCGCCCTGACCACCCTGGACGCCAATCTGCTGCCCCAGCCGGGCGGTTTCCTGATCGTCAAGCCCAAGGGCAAGCCCAGCGAGGCCTGGGACGTGGAGCGCGTCGAGGCGCCCTCGGATGCCTACACGGCGGCGGTCGGGCGCGATGGGGCCGGCAAGGTCTACCTGGCGGACATCGGCCCCGACGGCCAGCCCACCGGCCAGCCCTTCCAATGGGCCCGCGAGCAGGGGCGCTGGGTCAAGCGCGCCGCGGAGGGAGTCGCGCTCGAGAGCCTGGGATTCACCAAACCCGATGGCAAGCTGCGCATCTCCCCCTACCAACTTGGCCACGGCAACGTGGTCCACAAGGCCGCCTGGTTCACGCCGCGCACGGGCCAGCCCGGGATCCTGACCGTCAGCGGCAACCTGGGCTGCCTGGACCTGTGGCGCCGCGTCGATGGCGCCTGGAAACCCGAGACCCTGTGGGCCGACGCGGTCGGGTCCGAGAATCAGCGCCTGCGCGAGTTCGAGCTCGGCGATGTGACCGGCGATGGCGTCGAGGACATCGTCATCGCCACCCACGACACCGGCGGCATCTACGTCGTGCAGCAGACCGAGCAGGGCTACACCGGCCAGCGCATCGCCTCCCATCCCGAGCTGGGCTTCGTGCACGAGATCGAGCTGGGCGACGTCGATGGGGACGGCCTGCTCGAGATCTTCGCCACGCCCTCGATGCCCAACAAGGTCGATGGCAGCCACCAGCGCGGCGAGATCCATCGTTATGACTTCGAAGGCGGCAACTACACCCTGACGGTGATCGAGGACAACCCGAAGACCCACGCCAAGGAGATCCTGTGCACGGATCTCGAGGGCGACGGACGTCTCGAGCTGTACGCGGTCATGGAGGGTGAGGCGCTCAGCGACCTCAACTCCAGCGAGGTCGCGGGCTCGGGCACGCACATCAAGCGCTACGACTTCGAGGGCCAGCAGCACACCTCCAGCGTGCTCTGCGAGCTGCCGGGAAACCTGTGCCGTTTCCTGGTGCCCGCCGACCTGCAGGGCGACGGGCGCCGCGAATTGGTGGCCTCGACCATGGCCGACGGCGTCTGGGAGATCTCCCGGCCCGCGGAGGTGTCTTCGAGCAGCTACTGGCAAGCCAAGCGGCTCCTGGGCGGCCTGGTCAGCGGCGGCTTCGAGCACTGCACCCTGGCCCTCGACTGGGACGGCGACGGCGCCGATGAGCTCTACCTCGGCAGCGACAAGTTCTTGCGCCTCAACCGCGTGGTCTGGGACAAGCAGCAGGGCCGGCCGGTCAAGACCGTGATGGCCGAGCTCAGCCACCTCGGCACCTACCTGACCTGGAACATCGGGGCCCTGCCGCAGGGCTTCTGATCGACCCGCGGCGCGCGGCGGTCCCGGCAGAGGCCGGGAGCCGCGCGGGGTCTTGCCCGGCTCGGCATCGCCGCCGAGCACCGAGGCCCGGGGCTGAAGCTCCACGGGGCGCCGCGGCGAGCACGCCGAGGCCGAGCGAGGCCCGACCTCGGGCCGAAAGGGAACCCTGGCCAGGCCAGGGAGCCGGGGGAGGACTCCGGCCAGGGGCGGAGCCGCGCCGGACAGGTTCGGCCTGGCCTCCGGGCGGCGCGGGCCGTGGCACACCGCCCCGGGAGACGAGACCTTCGCGAGCGCCGGGGCAATCGGCGCCCACATCGGCCTCGGCGGCCGATGCGGGCAGCCGCCGTGCGCTTGGATCCGCGGGGTTGCGCGCTGGCTGCGCCAGCCGCCGGCGCCGGGGGACCATAGGGCCGCCCTTCGTGGGGCCTCGCGGTGCCGTTAGGCTCTCGCCCTCTCGGGGTCCCCCATGTCTGCCCAGATCTCGCTCGAGCGGGCCTCCGCGGCCCCGCGCTATCGCGCCTTGGGCCTCGAGGAGGCCCTGGCGCGACCCGAATTGGCGCGCCTCGGACCGGAGCAGAAGGCCGAGATGCGCCTGGTGGCGCGGGTGCTGCCCTTCCGGGTCAGCGAGCACGCCTTGGAGGCGTTGATCGATTGGCAGCGGATCCCGCAGGACCCCCTGTTCCGGCTGCTGTTCCCGCGGCGCGAGCTCCTGCCGCCGGCCGAATTCGAGGCCCTCGCCGCCCTCGAGCGCTCGGGGGCCGATGAGCGCCGCATGGCTGCCCACGTGACGGCCTTGCGCGCGCGCCTCAACCCCGATCCCGCCGCCCAGCTCGAGCTCAACCGGCCCTGGATCGATGGCGCGCCCGCCAGCGGCCTGCAGCACAAGTACGCCGAGACGGTGCTGTTCTTCCCAGCGGCCGGGCAGACCTGCCACGCCTATTGCGCGTTCTGCTTCCGCTGGCCGCAGTTCGTCGGCGAGCCGGCGCACAAGCAGGCCGAGCCCGACTCGGCGCGCCTGCTGCGTTATCTGGCCGAGCACCGCGAGGTGCGCGACCTGCTGGTGACCGGCGGCGATCCCTTGGTGATGGCCGCAGAACGCTTGGAGGCGCTGCTCCTGCCCCTGCTCGGGGAGGCCTACGAGCATGTGGCGCACCTGCGCATCGGGACCAAGGCCCTCTCGTTCTGGCCGCGGCGCTTTCTCAGCGATCCCGACAGCGAGCGCCTGCTGGCCCTGTTCACGCGCCTGGTGGCGGCCGGCAAGCACCTGGCCCTGATGATCCACGCGGATCACCCGCGCGAACTCGAGCATCCCCTGACCCGCGAGGCGATCCGGCGCCTGCGCGGCACCGGCGCGGTGCTGCGCCTGCAATCGCCGCTGCTGGCCGGGGTCAACGACTCGAGCGAGCTGCTGCTCGAGCTGTGGGAGCGCGCCACCGACCTGGGCCTGGTGCCCTACTACCTGTTCGTGGCCCGCGACACGGGCGCCCACGCGGGCTTCCGCCTGCCCCTGGCGCGGGCCCTCGAGCTGTTCCAGGGCGCCTACGCGCGCTGCTCGGGACTGGCGCGCACGGTGCGCGGACCGGTGATGAGCGCCACCCCGGGCAAGCTCGAAATCCTGGGCCTCTCCGGCCCGCCTGGTGAGCCGCGCTTCCTGCTGCGCTTCCTGCAGGCGCGCGATCCCGCCTGGGTGCTGCGGCCCTTCGAGGCCCGCTTCGACCCGCAGGCCGCCTGGTTCGACGAGCTGCGGCCGGCCGGCGAGCGCTGGTTCTTCGAATCGGCCATGGCCGAGCGCTTCGCGCGCGCCCGCCGGGCTGGCGGCTGACCGGCCCGCGACCGGGCCGTGCCGCCGGTCAGAGGGTTGGAAGAATCGGCGCGCAGCGACGCTCCCAGCCTGTGCGGCCGGCGAGCGGGCCGGCGGATGGATCGCGGCGCGCCGGCGGTCGCCCGGCTTCGAGGATCACCCCGCACGGCGCCATCGACGGCG
>JBIKLM010000273.1:0-5945 GCA_044359835.1 Planctomycetota bacterium | reverse complement strand
CGCCGGAGGCCCCGGAGTGGGATCGGACGCTGCAGCGCTCGCCCAGCGGCCCGGTCCGAGCGCGTCCGGCCAGGGCGCGAGCCCTTCCACGAGGACCTGGCGCTTGGCCGCCGTGGCCCTTTTCGGTGGGGGACTCGCGGCGGCCGCGCTGCTGTACGGCGCCGGGCTCGTGGGCCAGGAGCGCCCGAGCGATCGCGGCGCGCCCGCGGGGCAGGTGGCGGATCTGACTCCGGCCCAGCCGCCGGCGGCCGCAGGGCTGCCCCAGGCTTCCGATCCGCTGGTCCCGCCGAATCCGCCCGCGGCGGACGTGGCCGAAGCTCCCCGTTCCGGCGGTTTGCGGCCGATCCCGGCCTCGGAACGGCTGCGCCTGGCGACCCAGGGCTTCGAATACCTCGAAATGCTGCCCGGCGCCGAGGCGCGGCAGTCGGGCCGCGAGACGCTGGTCAACCTCAGCTATCCGCGCTGACCCACGGCTCGGTCCCGTAGCGAGCCCCTGCGCCGCAGAGGCTGGGAAAAAGCTGAGAAACAGTCGGCGCGCAGCGACGATCCAACCTCTGCGGCCGCCGGATGGCGGCCCAAAAGGCATCTGACGGCCTGGTCTGACTGCTCGGGGTCAGCCCGAGTCGATCTTTGCTCCGCCTGTTCGGGACAGCGGCCGGGGGTGGCTGCCTGCAAGCGCACCGCAGCGGTCTCGAGCCCCTAGAGCTCGCGCCTCGGCATCCCGCTGGTCCGCCTAGGGCAGCTTGGCCTCCGCGTCGTAACGCAGCTGCCAGGCCTTGCGGATGTCCGGATCCTCCAGGGGCTTGTCGGAGCGGCGCACGAACTCCAGGGCGTCGTCGATGGCCGCTTGGTAGTTGCCCAGATCGAACTGGACCTGGGCGCGCCGGCTGTAGGCGATCTCGTTGTTCGGGGTCAGCTGGATGATGCGATCGAGGTGGGCCAGGGCGGCGGCCGGTTTCTGGCGCGAATTCTCGATCGAATAGGCCAGCCAGCGCGTCTCGACCAGCAGGTTGCGGGTTTCGCGGGAGCGCACCCGCAGGCGCTCGTCGCGGGCGGCGTCCGGCGTCCCCGCGGGGGTCGACAGGGTGCGGCCGATGGCTTCGAGCTCGGCCTCGGCCAGCTCGATCAAGCGGTCGGAGTGCTTGGAGGCCTCGTCGTAGCGGCCCATCAAGGCGTTCGTGCGCTGCAGCCCGTTCAAGGCGCGCAGCTCCTCTGGGTCGAACGCGAGAGCGGTCTCGAAGGCCTTCGTGGACTGCTCCCAGAGGCGGTTGGCCTCGTCGCGCAGGCGCTTGATCTCCGCCGGGGCATCGCCTTTGGGCGCGGCGCGGTCGCCGCGTTCGATCGCCTCGGCCGTTTCGCGATGGACGAGGCCCAGGCGCTCGAGGGTCTCGCCCAACCCGATCGCGGCGCGGGGCTCCTGCTTGATGTCGAAGCCCTCGAATACCAGCTTGGCCTTGAGCAGGCTCTCCGTGTCGCCGCGGCGCAGCTTGACCCGGCCCAGCAGCAGGCGCAGCTCCTTGTCGTCGCGGTCGAGCTCGAGCCCGCGCAGGGCCTGGTCCTCGGCCCGGCCGATTTCTCCGACCTGGAAGTAGTAGCTGCCGAGCTCGCGGCGCGTGGAGATCTGCTGCTCGCGGCTGAGCTTGTCCTTCGAGGAGCTGCAGGCCGCCAGACAGAGGCCGATGGCCAGGGCGGCCCAAGGGCGAAGGGACAGGGCGAGCGAGGGGGGGGGCGAGGGGCGCATGGCGTTGGGTTCGGGACCAGCTTCTACCCGCTCGATGGCCGGTGCAACCGGGGCGCCGCCACAAATCGGGGCCGCTGCTGGCGGGGGCCCGGTTCGGTTCCCCGGCGGCCAGAACAGGCCATCGCGAGGGCGCCGCAGGCCAGGGAGCCTGGTTCGGTTCGTCGGCGGCGCCGGCAGCCCGCGCGGCCGGTGCCGCCCAGGATCGGCCCCGCTGACCGGCCGGCGGGCGGGGCTGGCGAGGTCAGAGGCGCGCCCCCAGGGCTCAATCGCGGTTCCCGAGCAGGCGCGCCAGCCGTTCGGGCTCGATGCGCACGGCGCGGGTCTTGCCGCCCGAAAGGGTCACCAGGCCCGCCGGTGCTCCGCGGGGCTTGTGCACTTCCTTGCGGGGCGCCAGGTGGATGTTGACCCGGGTGGAGGCGCTCTGCGGCGAGAAATGGGCGGCCAGGTGGCAGGCGTCGAGCACGTCTTCGGGATGGGCCTCGGCGTCCTTGCGGCGCCGCAGGATCACGTGGCTGCCGGGCGAATCGGCGGTGTGCAGCCACAGGTCGTTGCCGCGCGCCACCTTGAAGGTCAGTTCGTCGTTGTCCTTGGCGTTGCGCCCCACCAGGATCTCGCCGCCGGCCAGGCCCGTGAAGCGGCGATAGGGCAGGCGCGGAGCTGGGGCCTGGGTGCGCTTGCCGCGCTCGAGCACCAACGGCTCGAGCAGGCCGGCGGCCACGCTGCGGGCTTCGATCTCGGCCGGCGCGGCGCCGCCGGCCAGCTCCGCGAGCAGAGCGCTGAGCAGCTCGGCCTGCTGGCTGGCGCGCTCGGCTTCGCGGTCCAACTCGCTCAGGCTGCGCTCGAGCTTGTGATAGCGCTTGAAGACCCGCTCGACGTTCTCTTGGGGCGAGAGCTTGGGATCCAGCTCGATGCGCCGCGGGGCGCCGTCGGCGAACCAATCGGCGAGTTCGACGGACGGCTGTCCCCGCCGCAGGCTGCCCAAGGCCGCCTTCAGCAACTCGCCGTCCTGACGGACCCGATCGGCCCCCTCCGCTGCGCTGCGGCGCTGGGTCAGCCCCGCTTGGGTCGAGCGCGCCCGGGCCAGCCGGCGGTCGAGGCGCTCGGCCAAGGCCTTGGCTTCGCGGGCCCGGTCGGCCCCTTCGACCAGTCCGCCCAGGACCCGCTCCACCAGCAGGGACAAAGGCGCGGCGGGATCGGGGGCCGGTCGCTGGCCGTGGTCCGCAGGCCCCGAGGGCTGCGTGGCGGCGCCATCGGCGAGCGGCGCCAAGGCTGCCGACAATCCGGCCTCGGCCACGCCTGGGGCGCCGGCCCGGGCTTGGCCCGGCGGCGGGGCCCAGGGCTGGCCCAGGACCAGGCGCGCCGCTCGGTTGGGGGTCGTCGGGGCTTCGACCAGCACGGCCAGCAGGCGCTCGGAGCCGTCCAGCAGGCACAGGTTGGCGTGCCGGCCGGTCAGCTCGAGCACCAGGGCCCGCCGCTCGCCTCCCGCGGCTTCGAAACGCAGCAGGGCCAGGCGGTCCTGCCGCGGTTGATCGAGGCCCAGCAGCCGCGCGCCGACCAGCTCGCCGGCGAGCCGCACGAAGAACGGCCCGATCGGGCCGGGGTGGCGCTCGAATCGATCCTGTTGCAGGTGCAGGCGCGGGCCATCGGCGGAGGCCGATAGGCGCAGCAGGCGCCGTCGCTGACCGGCCGGCGCCGCAAAGACCAGCACCAGGTCGCGCGGCGGCAGGGCCTCGAGGGCCTGCACGGTCTGACCCTCGAGCAGGGGACGCAGCTCGGCGAGCAGCTCCCCGAGGTGGGCGGCGGTCAGTTGGACCATCGCTCGTCAGACCGGGCTCGCGGGCCGCCGACGGGGAGCCGGCGCAGCCGTCTCCCGGGTCGGCCACCCGGCTCGACCGCCAGCGGTCGCGCAGGCGACCGGCCTGGAAAGGCGTCCGCGGGCCCCACGGGCGGAGGCGCTCAACGCTCCTCGTCGCTGTAGACCCAGTTGAAGCCGGCGCTCTTCCATTCGATCAGCTCGCCGGACTCGCCGAAGAACAGCGCCAATTCCTTGGCGGCCGCTTCCGGGCTGTCGGAGCCGTGCACCAGGTTGTTGGAGAAGGACAGGCCGAAATCGCCGCGGATCGTTCCGGGGGCCGCTTCGGCGGCGTTGGTCTTGCCCATCAGTCCGCGCACGACGTTGATCGCCTGCTTGCCTTCGAGGGCCAGGGCCACGACCGGGCCGGAACCCATGAAGCCCACCAGGGCCGGGAAGAAGGGCCGGGCCTTGTGGGCCTCGTAGTGGCGCTCGAGCAGGGCGCGCGGGAAGACGCGCATCTTGAGGCCGACCACCTGCAGGCCCTTTTCTTCGAAGCGCTGCAGGATGCGGCCGATCAGGCCCCGTTGGACGGCGTCGGGTTTGAGCAGGACGAGGGTGCGTTCCATGGTGCGGGCGTGGCGGATGCGGGCGTGGCGCCGAGGCGCTCGAGGGGGGAAATGGCCTTCGCTGCCGGGGCCAGGGCGCAGGGGCGCCCGGCCGGGGTCGGTCCGGAGGGCTTGGCGTCGCCCGGGTCCTCCCCGGGCAGCCCGGTAGACTAGCCTGCGGCGCGTCGCCGGCGCGCGTCTGGGCCGCGTCATTTGGAGCCGCAAATTCCGCGGCCGCTCGGAGGCCCTTGGGGCCGGCTGCTTCGGTGCTCGCGGAAAATCGCGAAATCGACCTGGAGCCGGCGGCGGGGGATGCGGGCGGCTCGGTCCAGCGCTGGTCCAGCCTGCGGCAAAGGCACCGGTTCGACCCGTTAGGGGCCAGAATTCCCGATCGAAACGCCAGCGCTTCCTCGGCCAGCGGTGGGGCCGGGCGCTCCGCTCGGCCGGCCGGGAGCCCGCCACGGCGGCGGTCCTGCGGGTCGAACCCGCGGCCCGGAAAGAGGCTGGTCCGGGCAGCGGGGACGGCCGTTGTGCGACGCTTTGCCGCACTCGTCGGACAGCGCTCGAACCTACACTCTCCGCCCTCGTCCGTTCTGGCAAACAGTGCGGACGGGACGGCTCCGCAGCGCGCTCCTGCTCGAGTCCCCCGAGCCCAGCGCCCCCATGCCCGTAGCCCTGCCTCCGCCGGACGAGCCCCAGGTCCCGTCTGGCGGCCCGCGCGTGCCTCCGGGAGCCCCCGGATCCCGGCGGCAGGGCCGCGGGCGGATGTTGCAGAGCTATGGCTCCTTCGCGGGCCTCGGCCTGCAGTTCGCCGGCAGCCTGACCGCCTTCACCTTGGCGGGCCTGTGGCTCGACCGTCAGCTCGGCAGCCTGCCCTGGCTGCTCCTGACGGGGGTGGCCATCGGCCTGCTGACCGGCATGTGGCTGCTGATCAAGCGCGCCGGCTGACAGGCTGAGAAAAAATCGACTCGGGCTGCGCCCGAGCGGTCAGACCAGCCTGTCAGCATGCCTTTGGGCCGCCATCCGGCGGCCGCAGAGGCGGGGATCGGCGCAGCGTGGCGATGCCCAGCCTCCAGGCAGCAGCGCCCGCCTCGCCAGGCCCCCGCGGACCTTCCCCAGCCCAGCTCCCGACCCGCAGACCGCCCTCGAACCAACCCGCCCCGTGACCATGCGTGCCGCCGCCCTGACCTCCCTGCTGCTCTGCTTGACCGCCTTGGGGCTGGTCTGGCTGCTCGGCCGGCAGGGGGTGGGGGGTCCGCCCGCGGGTCTGCTGGAGGCCCTGCGCCAGCCGGTCGGCCTGGGGCTCGTCGCCGGCGTGCTGCTGGGTTCCGCCTGCTCGGGCTTCGGCATCGCCATCCAGGCCCAATTGGCCGAAACCCGCCCGGCCCTGCTGATCCCGGGGCTCGCGATCGGCTTCGGACTCAAGTTCGTCGTGCTGCTGTGTTTCGCGGCCCTGTTCCTGATCTGGCCCGATTTGGTCGAGCGCCTGCATCCGATCGCGGCCCTCGGCGCCTACGCTATCGCCGCTTTCCTGGTCCTCATGGCCGGGACGGTGTCCACCGCCCGCTCGCTCAAGCGCCGCTCTCCGCCCGCTCCGGCGGCCGCCGCCTGACCTCCGCGCCCGGCAGCACTCCTCCCCAGCACCCGCCATCCCCCCAGCACCGAGATCCCCTGTGCGCGAGTTCCTCCACTGGCGAGTCCTG
This sequence comes from Planctomycetota bacterium, assembly GCA_044359835.1. Classification (GTDB taxonomy): domain Bacteria; phylum Planctomycetota; class UBA1135; order UBA1135; genus JBIKLM01. The sequence goes on along the minus strand of JBIKLM010000273.1, from coordinate 101 downwards.
TGCATCCTGGCCCTGATCGGCAGCGTGCTCTTCGCGAACACCCGTCTGATCGCTCACCACGAGGAAGAGAACCCCTTCATCCTGCTGTTCGCCCACTTGAT
>JBIKLM010000179.1:0-8286 GCA_044359835.1 Planctomycetota bacterium | reverse complement strand
CCGCGCGGTGCTCGGCCAGGTAGCCCTGCAGGGCGGCCGGCTCGGGACTGGTGTTGTGGCTCGGCAGGCGGCGGCCCGCGAAGCGGTGTTCGATGGTCCCGAACAGGGCCGGCCGGCGGCCGGCGCTCTCGAGCAATTGGGCCACCAGCGCGGCCACCGTGGTCTTGCCGTTGGTGCCGGTGACCGCGACCACGGTCATCTCGCGGGCCGGGTCCCCGAGCAGGCGCGCCGCGGCGCGGCCGAGCAGGGCGCGCGGCTCGGGATGCAGCCACAGGGGCGCCCCGGAGTCGAGCAGCTCGTGGCGCTGGTCCGGGAGCAGCAGGGCGGCGGCGCCGCGCTGCAGGGCCTCGCGGGCGTGCCCGCGCCCGTCTTGGCGCGCGCCGGGCAGGGCCGCGAACAGATCCCCGGGCTCGACCTCCCGGCTGTCGACGCACAGCCGCCGGGGGCGGATCTCCGCGGCCGCGGCCGGTTGCAGCCGGCCGCCGAACTCCTGGGCCAGGGCGCCCAGGCTCGGCCGCTGCGCGGACACAGCGCCCATCAGCGGACCTCCCCCTGCAACCAGGGCGTCTCGGCCCGCGGCGGGCTGACCGCCCAGGGCTCGCTGTCGACCGCTTGGATCGGGCTGTCGCTCAGCACCAGCCCCGCCGCAGCGCGCGGCGCGGCGTTCTCGCGGGGCGGCTCGAAGCCCAGGGCCGCGCACAGGATCTGCACGGCGGTCGGGCCCGCGACCTCGGAGCCGAAGCGCTTCGGGCCGTGCGGGTCGTCGGCGACCACCAGCACCAGGATCTCGCGCTCGCTGCCCGGGGCGCGCCCCACGGCGACCATCGAGGACACGTAGCAGGGCCGGTTGCCGCGGAACTGCCCGCGCAGCTGCTTGTGCACCTGGCCGGATTCGAAGGGCTCGCCGCGCTCGCGGGCGCGCTGCCAGGCGCGGCCGAAGTTGTGCCAGCAGACGTCCCCGAAGAGCTTCTGCGTCGTGCCGGTCTTGGTCATCAGGTCCAGACCGCGCGGGCGCGGCACGCGCTTGGCGGTGCCTTCCTCGGCCCCCAGGCGCATCATCGTGCGCAGCTGCTGGCTGGTGCGCTCGGAGATCACGCGGCGCGGCTCGGGCGGGCGCGGGGCGTAGCGCTGACCGGAGAGCTCGACCTCGCGCAGCAGGTTGAGCGGCAGGAATTGGCCGCCGCCGGTCAGGGAGGCCAGGGCCTGGGCGTGCTGCAGCAGGTTGGTCGAGATCGAGTCCCCGAAGGAGACCGAGGCGTGGCTGCGCAGGCGGGCCCATTCCTTGCCGTCGTTGGGCGCTTCGCCGATCTGGCCGCGCGGATTGGCCATCCAGTCCGCCAACAGGCCGGGCAGCGCCGGGCGGCCGTAGCCCAGCTCGGCGGTGAAGTTCTTCCAGCGCTCGACCGGCACGCGCAGGCCGATCTTGACCATGCCCTCGTTGGAGGAGCGCGCCAGGCACATGGCCGCCGTGTTGGGGCCCTTGGCGAAGCCCTCGGCCTCGCGGATCGTGCGCCGGCGGCTCTGCCCGGGCTCGCCGGCCCAGATGGTGAAGTGGCCCTGGTGGCTGAGCTCGAAGACCTCCTCGGGGCGCACGTGGCCGCCCTCCAGGGCCGCCGCCATGGTCACGACCTTGAAGGTCGAGCCCGGGGTGAACTGGTGCACCAGCGGCGCGAAGGCGTGGAACTCGAAGGGATCGACCCACTCGAGCGCCAAGATGTCGCGCGTGCCGAGGTCGAGCACCACCGCCATGCCCAGGCCCACTTGGTGCTGCTCCACCATGGCCGAGAGCAGCTCGTGCACGCGGCGCGAGAGCTCGAGGTCCAGGGTCGTGCGCACCAGCGCCGGCGCCTGGGCCGGCTGGGCGGATTCGAGCGTGCTGCGCTGCCAACCGGCGCGCGGGTTGCGCACGGACAGGGCCAGGCTCTCGGGCCGCCCGATGCCGGCCAAGCTGGCGCCCGATTCGGCCCCGAGTTCGCGCTCCAGATCGGCCAGCGCCCGCTCGGCCAAGGCCTCGAGACCCTCCTGGGGGCCATAGCGCAGCTCCGCCTGGCCGTCGGCCCCGCGGGCCTCGTACCAGCCGTAGCGGCCGACCGGCCCGGGGCGCTCGCCGTCCACGGCCAGGGGCTCGAGCGAGGTCGGATAGCGGCGCTGGGCCGTGTTGGCCAGCCAGAGCTCGTAGGAGCTCATCTGCTCGCGCTCCAAGAAGGCGCGCAGGGCGTCCACCTTGGCGGGCTCGACGAACTTGGCCAGGGCCACGTAACGCGAGGGGCACAGGCCCTCGAAGACCCACTCGACCTTGGTGTCCTTGTGCACCAGACGCGGGCCGGCCTGGGCCTGTGGCTCGGCGACCAGCTCGGCCACGTGGCTCTCGAGCCCGCGCAGGCCGTTGCTCTGCTCGAGCTCGAGCCTCCACACCGGCGGCACCTCCGCCGGGAAGACCAAGGCCTGTGGGTCGAGCCCGCCGGCGCGCCGCTGGCTCTCGGCCAGCACCCAGGCGCGCTCGCGCTCCAGCGGACCCGCCAGCAGCCCATACAGCTGCAGGCACATGCGCTGCACCCAGGCCTGCGCGGCGCCGCGGCGCTCGGCCAGGGCCGGCCAAGCGGCCTCGCGGGTCGACTCGGAAAGCGCCGCCCAGGGGTCGAAGACCAGCTGGAAAAAGGGTCCCTCGAGGCCCGCGAGCAGGCCGCTGTGCTGCTCGGCGCTGGGGCTGGCGCGCTCGAGCCCGAAGCCGGGCAGGGGCCCCTGCGCCGCGGAATCGGCCGCGCGCGGGCCGCCCGCTTCGATCCAGTCCGACAGGGCCAGGGCCTCGGCGTGCGTCAGGGGCCAGCGCGAGACGTGCACCAGGCCGTCGTCCGAAAGCGGCGCCAGCTCGCGCCAGAGGGCCTCCGGCTCGCTGGAAAGCAACTCGGCGAGGTCCCCCAGCACGCGCTCCGGCGTGTGCCTGAGCCACAGGTTGAAGGGCGAGGCCTCCAGCATGTAGCCGCGCTGGGAGCGCGCCAGCACCCGGCCGTCGCGGTCCTCGAGCCGCAGGCGGTTCGGCTCGCGGAAACCTTGATCGGCGGCGGCCACGGCGCCGCGGCGCGGCACGCCCTGGCGCGCCAGGGTCGAAATCTGGAAGCCGACCACCGCCAGCCCCACCACCACCAGTGCGAAGGCGTACAGGGGCCGCACGCCCGAGAGGCTCCGGAACTCGAGCCGCGGGCTCATTGCAGTCCCTCCGCGGCGAGCGCGGCCTCCGGCGGCGCGTCGACCTGCTGCACGTCCGGCAGCGCCGGCGGCGGCGGCGGGGGCAGCACCCCCGCCAGGAAGGCCTGGGTCTGCTGCTCGAGCTCGACCTGCAAAGCGTCCAGTTCGATGCGCAGATCGCGGTTGCCGAGCTCGAGCTCGAGGTTCTGGGCCCCCAGCCAGGCGTTGGTGCTGGCGAGCTGGGCCACGCCGAGGCCCAGGGCCAGGCTGGCGACCGCCAAGAAGGTCAGCGCGGGGCCCTTCACGGCTGCACCTCCGGCCCGGGCAGGCGCCGCCACAGGCGCAGCCGCGCGGTGCGCGAGCGCGGGTTTTGCAGCAGTTCGATGCGCCCGGGGGCCAGGGGCTCCTTGATCAGGGGCTCGAAGCTGCCGCGCTGGCTGGCCTGGCGCAGGAAGCGCTTGATCGCGCCGTCCTCGAGGGAATGGAAGCTGATCGTGGCCAGGAGCCCGCCCGGCGCCAGGCGGCGCTCGGCGCAGGCCAGCAGCGCCTCGAGCTCCAGGTCCTCGCGGTTGACCGCGCGGCGCAGGGCTTGGAAGGTGCGCGTGGCGGGGTGGATCTTTCCGCCCGGGCCGAGCGTGCGCTCGATCAGCTGCGCCAGGGCGCCGGTGCGCAGGAACGGCGCACGCCGGCGGGCCTCGACGATGGCGTGGGCCACGCGGCGCGAGCGCGTCTCGCCGCCCTCGCGCCAGATCAGCTCGGCCAGCTGCTCCTCGGACAGGCGCGCGACCAGCTCGGCCGCGTTGGTCTCCTGGCGCGGATCCATGCGCATGTCGAGCGGGCCGTCGGCCATCACCGAGAAGCCGCGCTCGGGGCGATCGAAGTGCAGCGAGCAGACGCCCAGGTCCACCAGCAGCAGCCGGGGCGCGCGGCCGAGCTCGGCGAGGTGCCCATCGAGCTCGGAGAGCCGCGCCTGCCGCAGGCTGGCGCGCGCGCCGAAGGGCGCCAGGCGTGCGGCGGCCAAAGCCAGGGAATCGGGGTCCCAATCGAAACCGAGCAGCTCGAGGTGCGGGAAGCGTTCGAGCAGCGCGGACGCGTGGCCGCCGGCGCCCCCCGTGCCATCGACGAACAGGCCGGAGGCGTCGGGGCCGAAGGCCTGCTCGACGCCCGCCAAAACCTCGGCCAAAAGCACCGGCAGGTGCACCGGGCGCTGGCCTTCGCCGCGCGGGGAGCCGCGGCCCGCCGCGGGCTCGGGCTGGCCCGGGGCCGGACGCGCGGCGCGGGTCGGAGCGAGGACGTTCACGGCGCGCCCTCCTTGCCCGGAGCGGCGCCGGCGGACGGCGCGGCAACCGGCGCGGCGGCGCCCAGCTGGCCCTTGGCCCAGCGGCTGCCCAGGCGCAGGAACTCGTCGCGCGCACCGGCCGCTTGGGCCGCGAAGCGCGCGCTGTCCCACAGCTCGACGCGATCGACCAGTCCGGCCAGCAGCACCTCGTCGTGCAGGCCGGCCATGTCGCGCAGGGGCTCGGGGACCAGCAGGCGCGAGGCCGAGTCCAGCTCGACCTCGAAGGTCATCGGGAACAGGAAGCGCTGCAGGCGCAGGACCTCGGGATCCTCGAAGGTGCCGGTGGCGAGGCGCTCGCGCATGCGCTCGTAGGCCGGCTCCGTGTACAGCGCCACGCAATCGCCGAGCCCGGGGCAGACCAGCACACGACGCACCCCTTCGCTGTCTGCGGGCAGCTTGCCCGTGACCCGCTTGGGGATGAACACCCGACCTTTGGAGTCGAGGTTGTGCGTCGAGTTGCCGAGGAACACCGGGGATCGGGTGGACGGCGGAAAGCGCGGCGGGGCGGTCGCCCCCGGCCGGAGGGCGCGGGGGACGGGACGCCGGCCGCGCGCGGCGGCCGGGCCCGGACGAGGGAGTCCGAGGGGGGGCAGGGGCTGGCTCGCTCGCTGCGCGGGCCGGGCGGTGCTCGGGCGCGGCGGGCGCGCCGGGGAACCGGACGGCGACGGGGGACGCGCCCCGCCGTGCAGGAGCTCGCGCCTGTTCCTGACGCGCAGGAACTGCCACGAACCCACACCAACTGACACAAAGCTACTCTTCGACCCGCGAGAGCGCCAGCTTTCGCCCATTTCGGTCCCCTCCCCCGGGCGGGATCGGCGCGGACTGGGGTCCAGAGCTGGGAAATCCAGGCGCCTCCACTGACACGGACTGACACCGGGACCCCAGCGCGGGGCGCCGCGCTCCCACGGGGCCCGCCCGGTCAGGGGCCTCCGCCCCCCTGCGGCCCCACCGGACCACCCCGCATCGACACCCGCTTTCCGGGCCGGATCCCGGAGCCCGGGAACGTGCTCTTCCCCGGACCGGGACGAGCGGCCGGACCGCCGGGCCTGGGCCGGGGCGCCGACGACCCCCTCGGGGCGCTCGTCCCCTGCCGCGCCAAGGTCCCCTGCCGCGCCAGCCTGGGGACGGGCGGGTTCCTGCGCGGGCCCGAGCGCCGCAGGGGCCCCCACCGGGGTCGCTCCCGGAGCCTCGCTGCCGGAATCCAACCCGCGAACCGCGCTCGCGCCCGTCCCGGTCCTTGCCAGGGACCCCACCAGCGGCAGGGTTCCAGCCCGACGGGGATCCCACCGCCTGGGGGTCCCGCGGCGGGCAGAGTGCGGCTGTGCGGGAGCCCACCCACGGGCTCCGGCCTCGCCGGATCCACGGGAGTCCAGCATCGGGTGCAGGCTCAGCCCGCGGCGAGACCTCGCGCGGTGTCCGCTTGGGACGGCGGATCCTCCCACTCGTGGGAGGCCGATTCGCTGGACAGGCCGCGGGGGGCCGCAGCGGCGCGGCGGGCGACCCGCCGAACGGTCGGCCGGCTGGGCCCCTCGGGCCCGGCACCGGCCTCGGCCGAGCCAGGCCCCTCGCGCGCGCTCTCGGAGGCGGCCTCGGTAGCGCGATCGGAAACGGAGACTGCCGGGCCGTGTTCGGCGGCCGGGCCGGAGCCCTCCGGCGGGGCCGGGGCCGGCCCCCCCGCGAGGGGCGCCGGAGCGCCGGCGGGGTCGGCCAGAGCGGACTCGCCCGGGGCAGCGCCGCCGGCGGGTCCCTCGGCCTGGGGCGCTGCGGCCAGGTCGTCCAGGCCCGCGCCCTCGAAAAGCCGTTCCAGATCGGCCCGCAGGGACTCCATGCGGCCGGCGCCCAGGTCATAGACCTGGACGAAGAACTCCTCCTCCTTGCGCCGCGGTCGGCGCACCACCAGGAACTCGCCGCGCTGGTCGCTGCCGGGCAGGGCCCGCAGGGTGGCGCGCACCAGGAACAGCCGGCGTTTGCGCAGCAGCAGCAGGGACAGCACGTAGCGCAGCTCCCTCAGGCGCTCCTCGGAGGCCTCGGCGAGGGCGTGGAACAGGGCCTCGAGGCCCTCCAGATCCACCGCCAGGCCGCGGCGCTGGCCCAGCGGGCGGCGCGCGCGCCACCAAGCCCGACCGGCGGCGCCGGTCTGCTGCTCCGCGGGCCAGCAGGCGTGGCACAGGTCCAGGCGCTCCAGGCTGTCCACGCTGGCGGCCAGGACGCTGTAGTGGGCCTCGCCCTCGCCGAACGGCCGCTGGCAGCGCAAGCAGGCGGGATGGCGACGGCCGAGTTTCCAGTGCGACATGGAGGCGAGACGGGGGCGGAGCTCGACAAGCGCGAGCCCTGGGGCGTTGAACGCTCCCGTACGCTACAGGTTGGAGTGTGGAGCGCCGCGGATCAAGCGCATAGCCGGTGCGCGGCTCTCAACCCGGGGATCCGCTGCCGCGCCGTAGGCGACGCAGCGTCGGCCGGCGGCATCCCTTCGGGCAGTTCCAGGAGCTCGCCCTGGGCGGCGGTCGATCTCGCCGCAGCCGCTGCGCGCCTCAACGCGCGGAGGCCGAATAGAAGGCCCGCCAGGCGGTCAAAGAGGCCGGGGCGGGCCGGGGCAGGGGCCGGCCGCTGGCGGGCGCCAGCAGGGCCAGGGCGGCCTCGAGTTCGCGCCGCAGCAGCGGGTCCCCGCTGCGCAGGCCGCGCTCGTAGGCCTCCAGCAGCAGCGGCGCCAGACGCAGCTCCCCGAAGCGCGCCAGACCGCGCGCGGCCCGGCCGGCGAAGAGCGCTTCGCTGTCGCCGAGCAGCGCCGCCAGCTGGGCCTCCACGCGCCCGCCCTCGCCGCAGGCCGCGGCCCGCGCCCCGAGCGCTTCGATGGCGTAGGCGCGCGCCTGCAGGTCCGGCTCGGCGGCGGCCGCGCGCTCGAGCGCCTCGACCAGGAACGCGTCGCTGGCCCCCAAGGGCGGCAGGCGGATCAGCAGCTCGCCCGTGCGCCGGCGCGCCTTGACGTCGTTGCTCTCCAGCGCGCGCAGCAGCTCCATGCCCGCCGGTGCCCCGATCTGTTCGAGGGTGTCGCCGGCCAAGCGGGCCAGGACGTCGTCGGCGGAGAGCATGCCCACCAGCAGCGGCACCGCCGGCGCGCCGAGCCGCACCAGCTCGCCGCGCGCGCGCAGGAAACGGGAGGCCGGCGAGGCCTTGGTGAAGGCGTCCTCGCGCTCGAAGGCGGCCACCATTTCGGCGCCCAGGTTGTCCACCAGGAAGCGCGTGGCGCGCGGATCCTCGAGGGCGCGGGCGCGCGCCGCTTCCCAGCGCTCGATTCCACCGGGGGCGGCGCTTTCGCGGTAGGCGCGCCAGATCTCGGCCAGCTCGGGCTCGATCTCGGAGAGCGGCGTCAGCTTGGGTCCCGGCGCGGGGCCGCTGGCGCAACCCGCCAGCGACCAGGCGAAGCAGCCGCCGGCCAGGGCCAGGCCCAGGCGCCAGATCGAAGCAGTCCTCACGCGGGGTGACCCTCGCGGGCCGAGCGCGCCTGCTCGAGGGCGCGCGCGTAGATGCGCTCGAGGCCGTCCGCGCACTCCCCCAGGGTCTGCACGGCCGGGCGCGCCGCGGCCCAGCGCTCGAGGATCGAGCGATCCTGGGCCAGCTCGGTCAGGCGCTCGGCCAGATGCCGTGCGGAGCCCGCGCGGAAGCAGCCGCCGCCCCGGCCCTCCACGACCGCCTCGGCCATGCCGCCGTGGTCGCTGGTCAGGACCGGCACGGCGTTGCGGAAGGCCTCGTTGATCGTGATA